>JAENJC010000081.1 GCA_016844545.1 Deltaproteobacteria bacterium
TTGGGTCATCCCCGGCCCTGTCCATAACTGAGTCATAATATCCGCCTTCTATATTTCCGACCCCGCCAAGGAGATTCCCGGTCACGCTTGCGCCGTAGACATAGAGCTCGGGATAGAAATATGTCAGGGTAGTAGGGCTCGTCATGCTATCAACCCTCATCCCCGGCATTCTGTAATATCCCTTGTATGCGTAAAACGAAACATCCGTTGAGCCAATGTAGCGGAAGAGCCTTGCTGCAAGCTCTGTATCTCCGACTCTCCCACCTGACCTTTCGGTCTGTGGTGTTATAGAAGCCACCGATGAAAAAGGGTTATACAAGTAGAACCTTGTTGGGTCAGGCAGCCTGTTGGCCTCGAATGTCGGGATGGCAACTATCTCAGCAGAAATGGCATCAGTCGTGATCTCCACCTTTGCCCCATCCACCGGGGCCTTCAAGTATTCCATAGGCCTGCCAGAGAAGAATGCACCATAATCCTTCGGGAATACGTCATTTATGAACATCAGATCGCCTGTACCCCAGGTGATGATCTGCCTGCCTACCCTGAGATCGAGCTCCGGCAACCCCATCCCTGAAAAAGTCCGACTTGATAAAGAAAGATGCGCTCCCGTCCTTTGAGCGCTCTGACAGCTCAAGCTGGAGCCTTTCTTCAGAGAGGAGATAGTCGCTCCCATTCTGACCTACAGGGTCATCCCCCGTCACTCTTGCTGCATAGTTCCCCTGGACAAAACCATGGATGTCGAGGGCATAAGCTGTTGAGATCGTGAACCGTGAACCGTAAACCGTAAGCAAAAAAAGTATGGTCAACGTGAATTGTAATATTACTTTCTTCCTTTCTAACCCCTGACCCCTGGCCCCTGACCCCTTCTTCATTCAATCCACCTCTTTGGCGGGTTCTTGAGCGACCTCTCGGTAAACAACCCATCCTCTATCTTCACGTTATATTCGGTCTTCTCAAAAGAGACCTCTGTCCTGTGGCCGTTTTCCATATTCTTCATAGTCCTCTTTGTAATTGAAAAGATACCGGACACATCTTTCACCTCGTCGGCGGTAAAGACCTTCTGTAAGTCTCCCTTCTTGCTGGAATACTCCTCTTTGAGAGGTAGCCATCTCTCCTTATCTACCCAGGAGAGCTTGTAGGAATAGTCTGTTCCTTTTTCGTCCTTCGGGACGCTCTTAATAACGAGGCAGTCCCTCTCCCCAATCTTTTCCTCTTTTACGAGGGAGTGGTTATCATCCTCGATATCCCTTCCCGAGATATCCTCATAGGTAAAGTCGGAGCCCACAAAGCTCGACCTCCTGTCTGATGCGGCGATCTTCCTAACCATATTCAGGGCAGGGATGAATATCCATCTGTCATCATCCTTCTTCGGATATTTCCAGACCATGAATGACATGTTCCTGACGTCGGCAGGCTGATAGAAGTAAATGAAATACTTCTGGTCTCCTCCTTCCTCAAAGTCCTTCCTGAGCATGGTCATCTCGCGCATCCTCTCCTTGCCGTCCTTCGCAATAAGCTTCATCACCACACGGGCCTTCATGTCGTCGCCCGCATAAAGGAAAGCGGCCTGCGACTTTTTCATAGCCTCCTCCGCTGTCTCAGCCATAGCTGGCAGCGGCAAGACAAGGCAATTGATGCAAAGCAGATAAAATACAATCTTTTTCATTAGAACCCTCCATTTATAATTTGTACTTCAGATAACACTCACCCACCGGCCCCGGCTTGTCGCTTCCTAGAAGCTCCACCTTCTTCTTTAAAGTCCTCCCCATAGCCGATTTGACCATGTGGGATATGGGACAATAACCCTTGCCAATCTTTTCTCTCAGTATCTCGTTTCCAGGGCAGATATCGCACCCTTTGACGTAAAGGGAGGCAGTTCCATCGTCATTAAAAGTCATCTCAGCAATATCCGAAAACCTGAAAGGGTCGCTCATATAAGCCTCAATGGCCTTTTTAAACTCTGCGCTATCTTTTGGCAATGACTCCAGCTTTTTCATACAATGGCTGGCAAGTAATATCCCGATCTTCGCATTGTATTTGGCCGCATCATCACCCACTGCTTCAAAGACTGCGGCATGGTATTCTGCAAAGAACTCTTTTGAAAAGTCGTGGGACATATTAACCTCCGTACTTTGTTTAGAAATATAGGGTGGGTCAAGCTAAGCAGACCCAACAAATATCGGCTATGTCCGAAAAGCGAGTGTCACTATTGCCGCGATGGAAAATTTAACGAGTGTAAACTTGTGCATGTAGTTCTCCTTCATCAAAATACCAGAACCTGGCCGCCCTCTTTTATCCACTTTGCTAAATCCAAGGTCTTGCCGATCAGGGCTCCTTCAATATATTCTTCCTGTACGATCCCTCTGGCATTTGAACAGGTGAGACATGCCCTGACCTCTGCCCCTTTGCTGATAAGCCCCGCCATCATATCCCCTATGTTGTAATAGCCGGTTGGAGTGGCTTGGCCTTTCTTTGCAGAAATGACACTGTCCCCATAGAGAAAGAGCCTTACCCCTACCCCAGTGGCTATAAGGGCCTGGCTTAGCCTGAGGGCATTCCAGACCTTTTCGTTCCCATAAGGTGCATCCTGTAAAACAATTGTTACCTTCTCAGTCATGGCGTCTCCTTTTAAATAGATTTTTACATCTTGCCTTTCTTCGTGAGCCTTTCCCTATCCTTCAGATGCTCAAAAAGTACTTCTCTCATGATGTCGCAGGCCTGGATGACCTTCGGGTTTGCCAGGGAGTAATAGATATTCGTTCCCTCCCTCCTGCTTTTCAAAATCCCCTTGTCCCGCATGATGGCCAGGTGCTGAGAGAGGTTTGCCTTTGTGATCCCCATCTTTTCCGCCATTTCCGTAACCGGAATCTCCTTATCCCGCAGCGTATTTATCACTTCAAGGCGTTTGGGATTTGCCAGACACTGGCATATACTGGCGTGTATTTCATAGATCTCTTTACTTTTCATCTCATCTCCTGATAGAGTTGTTGCATGTATGCATAATTTAGCAACTATGAAACAGTTTGTCAATGCCTTTATTTTGTTGAGCTTGACAACCATACCAATTTCATTAAATATTGAGGCCATGGGCAACAAGATAAAATTCCTTCTTCTGATCTCATTCATCATTGCAGCCATTGTATCGATAAAGGTATCCGGGCTTGACCAGTATCTGGATCAGGAAAAGCTCCGGGCATGGATATCCTCTTACGGCGCATGGGGGCCGATTGCATACATACTCTTTTACAGCATAGCCCCATCCTTAATGCTCCCCGGAGTCCCTATCACGGTGGCAGGAGGGGTCCTTTTCGGTCCAGTTGGCGGCACCATCTATACCTCCATCGGCGCCACCATAGGGGCATCCATAGCTTTTCTGATTTCGAGATACTTGGGACGGGGCTGGGTGGAGGCGATGCTAAAGGATAGATGGAAGGAGTTGGACGCAGAGGTGGATCGGCAAGGGTGGAAGATAGTGGCCTTTACGCGCCTTATTCCACTCTTCCCATTCAACATGCTGAACTATGCCTTTGGTCTTACCAGGATAAGGTTCAGCCATTATTTTTTAGCGTCATTCATCTTCATGCTCCCTGGAATTGTTGCCTACATTGTGTTTTCTAGCTCCCTCCTCGGACTGTTGAAAGGGAACGTATCAAAGGAGTTTGTGATAGGGCTGATCCTTGTCGTGATAGTTTCAGCTATACCTATCATATATAAGCGCAGAGCGTATTTAAACAGCAGAAGCCAAGAAAAATAAAGAGAGACCATCTTGTAGTAGCTTTAACCTCACCGTTTAAGTTGAGCCAGTGTATTTCACCTGGAATCCCTTGCTAAAGAGATAGTTTTCCGCTATCTTTAGCTTATGCAAACCCTTGAAAAGAAAAAGATAATAATCCTTGGCGCCGGGTTCGCCGGGATATTTACGGCTATAAACCTGTCGCGGCGTTTTAAAAAAAGACCCGACATTGAAATCACTCTGGTTGATGGAAACAGGTATCACCTCTTCAAGCCCATGCTCCATGAAGTGGCCACAGGTTCGGTAGACCCAACCCACATAATTCAGCCGATCAGGACGGTCGCGAGGGGACGCAACTTTTCCTTTATTGAAGGTTTTGTCCAGAGAATAGACCTGAAAAATAAAAAAATCCTGATTTGCAGCGAATGCGCATCATGCACCAAGGTCAAGGATATGAACCTGGACGAGTTCGATATCAGCGGCAAGATATTTAAACCATTGAAGAGGAAGAAGCTTGATTACGATTACCTTGTCCTGGCTGTCGGGGGCCAGCCGAACTTTTATAAGATTCCAGGAGTGCAAGATTTTGCCCTGCCTTTATATTCGCTGGAGGATGCCGTCAAGATAAGGGAGCATGTATCCAGGGCCTTTGAGATTGCAGACCACCTGGAAGACCCTGAGATAAGGAAGCGGGTACTGACCTTTGTGGTGGCGGGTGCCGGACCGACTGGAATCGAGTTTATTACGGAACTCCATGACTGGATATTTCATACCCTGATTGGAAACTTTGAAAACATCAGGAAAGAGGATCCCCATCTTACCCTTGTGGAGGCAGGGCATGACATTCTCCCCTTTTCTGCCGAGAATATAAGGAGGGACGCCAGGAAGACCCTGGATGAAATGAAGATAGAGATAATGGTAGATTCACCGGTCCTGGGGCTTGAAAAGAAACATGTCGAAATAGGGGGTCAGAACCCCAGGAGGGTAGATACATCTACTCTCGTGTGGGCGGCAGGAGTGAAGAGCAACGAACTCCTTGATGATCTTGATCTGGAGAAGGACAGGATCGGAAGGGTAAAGGTTGATGAATACCTTAGCGTCCTTAATCATCCTGGTGTTTATGCTATTGGAGACTGTGCAGCATTTCAGGCAAAAGGTCACGATTATCCCCTTCCCCAGACAGGCCAGGTGGCGGTACAGGAGGCGGCATGCCTTGTGAAAAATATAGTCCATGATATAGAAGGTAAGGCTAAGAAACCTTTCAGATACAGGGATATGGGCTCCATGGTCTCTCTTGGTGAAAGATCCGCAGTCAGCAACATATTTGGATTCATTGGTCTTTCCGGACTTTTGGGGTGGCTCTCATGGAAGCTTATTTACCTCAGACATCTCATAGGTATTCACCGGAAGGCAAGGGTCATCCTGGAATGGTTCTTCGATATTACCTATGACCGTGAGGCGTCAAGACACAAGTTCGGATAAATAGTTTTTTCACGTAAAGACGCAACCAAAAGTAGGCGCTTCTAAGCGAGAGCGCTAAGTTTTCTCCGCATCTCCGGGGTTTATGTAAATCACAATATGGTCGAATATAAAACCATCAAAGACTGGCCCGAGGATGAGAGGCCAAGAGAAAAGCTTCTTAAGAGAGGCCCTGAATCCCTTTCTGATGGAGAGCTTCTGGCTATAATACTCAGGACAGGAGATGGAACGAGCAAGCAGAGCGCTCTGGATCATGCCAGGACATTGCTTTCCGAATTTAAGAACTTACGAAATCTCTCATCTGCAGGCATTAACGAAATAAGAAAGATAAAGGGTATAAAGGGGATCGGCCCTGCAAAGGCGGCAACCATAATGGCGGCCTTTGAGATAGGGCGGCGGTTATCCAAAGAGGAAATCAGGCCCGGTGATACCTTTCGTTGCAGTGAAGACGTATACAGGCATTACCATTCGACCATGAGGGACAGTAAAAAAGAAAGCTTTCTCACCATCCTCCTCGATTCCAAAAACAAGGTCATTAAAGAGGTTGATATATCTACCGGCTCCCTCACGGCAAGCATCGTCCATCCGAGAGAACTCTTTAACCCCGCCATAAAAGAATCAGCAGCAGCCATGATCCTGATCCACAACCATCCCAGCGGTGACCCTACTCCAAGCCGCGAAGACATTGAGCTTACAAAGAGGCTCAGGGAGGCTGGGGAACTCCTCGGCATAAGGGTCCTTGACCACATAATCATCGGTGACGGACATCATGTGAGTCTGGCGGAGATGGGGTATATGAAGTAGGATCAAGAAAGCTCCCCTCCTATTTTAGGAGGGGATTAAGGGGTGGTAATTGGACAATGCCAAAAAAATCCACAATATAAATATTCTCAAGGAAAGAAGAAAAGAGCTTAGAAACAGCCTAACCCCTGCTGAGGCCAAGTTATGGAGCTTTATACAAGATTCTCAGCTCGAAAATAGAAAATTCAGAAGACAGCATAGTGTTGGCCCTTATATACTTGATTTTTATTGCCCCTCTGAAAAATTGTGCATAGAGCTTGATGGAGCTGGTCATTTTACAGATGGAGGATATGGGTAGTGTAATCTAAATTGTGTGAATTTTTGGGGCTGTAAAAAAGGGTGTACCTCCTGTAAGATTTGAGTTTCCAGACAAAAATCAAATCAGGAGGATA
>JAENJC010000082.1 GCA_016844545.1 Deltaproteobacteria bacterium
AACTCAGCCTGGCGGACCTCCGGGATAGGGATTAGACGTATCTTAAAATCAAGGTTGTTAGCTTCTCTATGAAGTATATTGGCATCGCCGAAGATCAGGAACCTCGCAGACTCCCTCACTTCATCCTGGCGCAGCGCCTTCAGGATAACCTCCGGCCCTATTCCAGCCGGATCTCCCATGGTTATGGCAATGATTGATTTTGACATAATTTACATGGTAGGGGCAACCCTCTGTGGTTGCCCTTTATCTGGGCAGGCAAGTAGGCCTACCCCTACATTTATAATTTCATCTCTATAAGCGCCGATTTTTTCAGCTCATCCATCCACTCTTTATACCTCTGCTCCAGCATCTCGGAGGTAACCGTAGACCGGATCTTTTCTTTTACAGATTCAAAGGGCTCCAATAATGCTTCCTTTACATCATCTACCCTGATTATATGGAAGCCATAGGTGGTTCTCACAAGATCGCTTATCTCGCCCTTCTTGAGAGAAAAGGCCGCCTCTTCAAATGCCGGCAGAATCTGCCCCCTTTTGAAAAACCCTAATGAACCGCCCTCTTGGGCAGAGGAATCCTCGGAGTTTTTTTTTGCCAGTTCCTGGAAATCCTTCCCACTCCTGGCCATATCAAGGACATCCATCGCCTCTTTCTTAATCCCTTCTATCGCTGCACCGGAGGCCATTTCAGGGACAACAAAGAGAATGTGGCTGATCTTGACCTCTTCATCCTTCAGAAACATCCTATGATTTTTCTCATAGTAATCGGCAAGGTCTTTTTCAGAGACGCTCACCTTGGACCTTACCTGCTGCCCTATAACCCTGCTCTTCTCTATCTGTTTTTTTATCTGGGCCCTGTATCCCTCATAAGTAAGGCCCTCTTTCTTCAGGGCAACCTTGAGCCCCTCATCATCAAGGGAGTTCTGTTTCTTTACATCTTCTATGGCATCGTCTATATCCCTTTCGGAGACCTTCAACCCAAGCTTTTCAGCCTCCTGCTCCAGGAGAAGGTCTTCAATCAGGGAGTCCGATACCTTTTTTCTTATTTCAGCAAGCCTCTTATCCCTCTCTGCCCCGCTAAAGGTCTCTGCAGCTTGTTTTACAAGCGGCGCCTCCCGTTCCATAAGCTCACTCAGTGTGATGACCTTACCGTTTACAACAGCCATCACCCTGTCGATCACCTCTGCCCTGAGTGACTCCGGTAAAATAACCGACGCCATAAAAACAAGGAACATCCAGAATTTTAGCTTGCTGACCACTGACCACTGACCACTGACCACTTATTTTTTCTCCTCTGAATGGGCCTCTTCCTTCTTCCCGCTCACGCCTTCTTCCTTCTGTCCCTCAGCAGGCTTCTCCTCTTTTTTACCTTCATCCTTAAAAAGAGAATCGTTAATTTCCAGCTTTGCCTCCTTCTTGAGCGAGCTTACAAAGGCTTCAAACAGTTCCTTCTGCTTTTTCTTGGCCTGCATCGTTATTATCTTATCCTTGACCTTGTCAAAAGGTTGAACTTCGGCATCCTTCCTCTCAAAGAATTTTATTATATGAAACGCTGAACCGGCCGAAACAACAGGGCTCAGTTCCCCTGCCTTTTTCAGCTTGAACGCCGCATCCTCGAACTCAGGAACACCGGTGGTTCCCCTCTCAAGATAACCCAAATCTCCGCCCTTTGAGGCAGTTGGCCCCATGGAGTATTTCTTCGCCAGCTTCTCAAATCTCTCTTTTTTACCAAGTTTTTTCAGTATGTCGACGGCTTCTTTCTCAGTCTTTACCATGATATGACTGACCTTTACCTTCTCACCATCTTTAAACTCATCCTTATGGGAATTGTAATACTCCTCCGCCTCTTTTTCTGTAAAAGCAGCCTTCCCCTCAATCTCCTTCTTCAGCAATGCCTCGATCAACAGCGTCTTTTCGATCTCTTCAAGCTTGGAAACAACAGACGCATCCTTATCCAGTCCCGTCTTTTTCGCTTTTTGCAGTATCAGCTCCCTGGTAACAAGGTTATCGAGAAACTTCTTTTTACCTTCCTTGTCTTCGAGAGATGCCTTGAGATAGGGAGGAAGATTCTCCTGCTCCTTCTTGAACTCCTCTGTAGTTATCACTTCCCCATTTACCCTGGCAAGAACATCTCCTGCAGCAGCGGTATTACTCTCCCCCGTCTTTGCCTTTCCACAACCTGCCGACATGGCGGCCACAACTGCCACTGTAACTACAGACCTGACTATCACCTTCTTCATTCCGTTCTCCTTTTTTTATTGATTCTGAATTATGCCTGCGCATCCTTTTGGAAAAGATAGTCCAGGCATTTCTTCGCCGTTATCTCCCCCTCACGGATTGAATCGCTTATTCCTATGCCGTTATAAGCACTTCCTGTAAGATAGAGTCCCGGGTGTTGATGGACCCTCTCGGATATCCATCGCACCCTTTCCAGGTGCCCTATGGTATACTGAGGCATTGCCTTCCTCCAGCGGTATACCCTCGAGAGTACAGGCTCTGCATTTAGGCCTATGATATCCTTCAACTCACCCCTCACCATATCCACCATTTCCTTGTCATCAAGAGCTACAAGGTATTCATTTTTGGAACCGCCCACAAAACATCTGATCATAACATATTCGTCAGAACAGCGTCCTGCAAACTTCCTGGATGTGAATGTTGCGGCCATTATCTTTCTTTCCTCAACCCTCGGTATCACAAAACCAAACGACTTTGGAAGTTTTACCTCAGAGGCATTAAAGGCCAAAGTAACTGTTGCCGTGGATACGTAAGGGATCGTCTGGAGCTTTTCCGAAAGAGGATTGTCCAGTTCCACAAGCAGCCAAGAAGAGATGTAGGCCGGGGTCGAAAAGATCACGGAATCAGCCTCAATGGCCCCGCCGGCTTCCATCGTTAAGAAGTATTTCCCGCCCTTCTCTTCAACCCTGGAAACTGATGTGTTCAGCTTTATAGATGAACTGCCAAGCCTTGATACTATTGCATTTATCATCTCCGAAAGCCCGCCCTTCAGGGTCATGAACATGGTAGGCCTCGGCCCACTTGAAGCCCTCTGTACCTCTTTGGCCTTCTTCATCCTGGCCAGCATCCCCTTTACGAGGGAGCCGTGCTCATCCTCCATCTCCATGAACTTTGGAAAGCTTGCCCTCATGCTCATGGTCTCCGGGTCTCCGGCGTGTACCCCTGCCACCAGCGGCTCCGCTATCTTATCCAAGGCTTCATTCCCAAGCCTGCGCCTCACAAAAGAGCCTAACGTCTCATCCTCTTTACTATGCCTTGGCGGGATGAAGATTTCAAAACCCATCCTTAACTTGCCCAGCCACGAAAAAAGTGACGTGGTAATCAGAGGCATTATCTTCGTGGGGACCATTAGGATGAGGCCATCCGGCATCTCGTGGAGCCTTCCTTTAGAGAGAACAAACGTCCCCTTGTTCTCCTCTGTGGTAGGCATGATCTGGTCTCCAAGACCAAGGTGTCTGCAGAGTTGTGCAGCCCAAGGCTTTTCAGAAAGGAAACAGTCCGGCCCTCCCTCTATAAGGAACCCATCCACCTTCTCGGTGAGGATATTCCCGCCGAGCCTGCTTCCCTTCTCTATGAGGAGGCAGTCTATCTCATGCCCGGCAGATGCCGCCTGCTCCTTAAGATAAAGGGCAGTGGAAAGACCGGAGATACCTCCACCTATGATGACCACACGTTTCATATATATTATTCTTCCTTTTTATTACCTAATACCTATGACCTATTGCCTGCCCTCTTTACTATATCCGCCAAGGCCTCAATAAAAGCCTTGGAATCATTCAACGAAGCTGCCCTCTTGAAGTTCATGCCAAGCTCTTCCGCCTTTTTCTTGAACACTATATCTATGTCGTAAAGGGTCTCTACGTGGTCGCAGACAAAACCAATAGGGACTATCAGGACATCCTTCTTCCCCTCTTTTGCCAATCCCTCCATTACTAACTCGACTTCAGGGCCAAGCCACTCTCCCGGCGCCTGTCCCTTGCTCTGGTAGGCAAGATAAGAGTTGATCGGCCCGATTATCTTTAAAACCCCGTCCATGGTCTCTTTTAGCTGCATCTCATACGGGTCGCCTTCCACTGTCCTCTTTGGAAGGGAATGTGCACTGAATATGACCTGAACATCCATTCTTCTTTCTTCAGGGAACTCCTTTAAGGCTTCTTTGACGGTATCAGCCACTGCCTGAAGATACAGAAGGTTTTTGTACCATGCCTCGGCCACTGTAACATCAATGCCCGAAACTTCCTCCAGGGCCTTATTCATAGCATCAATATAACCACCCGTACTGGCCTTTGACGCCTGGGGAGCCATAGGCACGGCGATTATCCGTTTAAAGCCGTCTTCCTTAATCTGTTTTACGGTATCTTTTATAAATGGATGCCAGTGGCGCATCCCAACATATACCTTAAAGGATAAAGGACGGGTGATGATGGATGAGGCGGAGTTAAGACGCTCCTCTAATAACCTTGCCTGATTTCTCGTGATCTCTGGAAGAGGGGATTTACCGCCTATCAGCTCGTACCTACTTTTCACCCTTTCAACCAGCTCAGATGTGATGGGACGGCCAACAAGGACATTCCTCAGAAAAGGCTCCACTACATCAAGGTTTTCCGGACCGCCAAAGGCAAGAAGGAGGACTGCGGTCATCCTATCTCCTGCTATACTCATGGACTGCATCAACTAAGGCCTTCGCATGATCTACAGGCGTTGTGGGGAGTATACCGTGGCCGAGATTAAATATGTGACCAGGTCTTCCTCCTGCTGAATCAAGTATCTCCTTCACCCTCTTCCTTATGACAGGGATAGGACCGTGCAATATAACAGGGTCAATGTTCCCCTGGACTGCTTTGTCATAGCCGACTGTCTTCCATGCCTCACCCAGGTCCACCCTCCAGTCGAGACCAATGACATCCCCTCCGGCCTCTACTACCTGCGGGAGGAGTGTTGATGCATTGAATGCAAAGTGGATCAGTGGGACGCTCTTGTCTATATTGTCTATCACTCTCTTTGAATGCGGTAGGACATACTCCTCATAATCCTTCGGGCACATGCATCCGACCCATGAGTCAAAGAGCTGCACTGCCTGCGCGCCCGCCTTTATCTGGGCATTAAGGTAGCTTATCACTGTATCCGAGATCTTGTTCATGAGGATATGCCACCCCTCCGGGTCTTCGTACATAAGGGTCTTGGCATGCACATAGTTCTTTGAGCCGCCTGCCTCTATGATATAGCTGGCAAGGGTGAACGGGGCGCCTGAGAATCCTATCAGAGGGACTCTTCCGTTAAGCTCTCTTTTTACAATCTTAATCGCCTCCATCACATAAGGGGTCGCCACTTCAGCAGGAGTGAACCTTACCTTGTCTATGTCCTTTCTGGTTCGAACAGGGGTATGGATTACAGGCCCTTCGTTCTTTGCAAATTCAAAGTCTATTCCCATACCGTCAAGCGGCAGAAGTATGTCTGCAAAGAGGATGGCCGCATCAACCCCCAGTTTATTAACTGGCTGAAGGGTTATCTCTGCCGCAATCTCAGGGTTCTTGCACATCTCAAGAAAGGAGTGCTTGCTCCTTATCTCCATATACTCCTTCATATACCTTCCGGCTTGGCGCATAAGCCAGACCGGCGTAAAATCTGTCTTCTCCCTCCTGCATGCCTTAAGAAACGTCTCGTTATTCATAACAGCTCTCCTTTTTTCTATGGATTTCAATAAAAGCTATATTCTGTTAAAACCCGTTGATTATATGGCAACGACGACATAAATGTCCAGATATTTTATTGAGATATTTATTAAGAGGTTTGGGCAGGGTTGAGGAACCAGAAGGAAACGTAAATAGTTCAAATCCCTATTAGGGGCAGAAAAACGGAAGTAAATCTGCCCCTGACAGGGATAAAAAACTACTTGAACTACCTAAATTAGAATGTAACGCCGGCACCCAGGGAGACAAAGGTTCCGCCAAAATCCGTTATTCCAGCAGCAGCAGATGGTGC
>JAENJC010000083.1 GCA_016844545.1 Deltaproteobacteria bacterium
GATTCCTGATGGAGGGATGTTTGTTCTGTCCCGTTCCAATAAGATAACCTCGCCGAGAGGTACTTTTTCAGAGGTTTCAGATGAGGAATGGATGAGTTCCGAGGAAGAGTATAAGAAGATTTACGCCAAGTCAGTAGGAGTTGGATACGCCGGATCCTCTGCTGAACTGGCCGAGGCGGTGAAAAAACGTCTCGAGAAAGAGATCTCATCTGCTGGTGTGAGAGGCCTTGAGCCCAAAGAATCATCCCACAAGCATTAACAACAGTATCTGCCTTCCAAATTTATACTAAATATAGTAATTGGCTGTCAAACAATAAAATCCATAGCGCCTGCATAACACCAAGTAAGCTTTCAATAACAGATAAATTTAGTGTTTGAAAGCAACTTGGTATAAATTTCCCAAGATAGATTTAAAAGGAGCAATACTCTGTGGAAAAAGGTTACCTGGCGTTAGTGCTTCACGCCCATCTCCCTTTCGTTAGACATCCTGAATACGATACCTTTTTAGAAGAGAACTGGCTTTACGAGGCGATCACAGAGACCTACATACCTCTTATTGATGTCTATGAAGGCCTGGTGAGGGACGGTGTAGACTTCAGGATTACTATGTCTTTAACTCCCACTCTAATAGCGATGCTCGTTGATCCATTGCTTCAGCAAAGATATGTCAGGCATATAGAAAAGTTGATTGAACTTAGCGAGAAGGAGGTAAGAAGGACCAGGCATCATCCTGACTTTAACCGTACCGCCCTTATGTACAGGGATAAATTCCTTTCAGCCCGTCATACATTTGTTGACAAATACAGCATGAATCTCATAAGGGCGTTCAGGGGTTTTCAGGATATAGGCAAGCTGGAAATAATAACCTGTGGCGCTACTCACGGCTTTCTTCCTTTAATGGAGACGGCCCCCAAGGCTGCGAGGGCACAGATCCTCATTGCTGTTGAAGATTATAAAAGAAACTTTGGCAGGTCCCCCAGAGGATTCTGGCTTCCCGAGTGCGGGTACTATCCCAGCGTAGACGAATATCTTAAAGAGGCAGGGATAAGATATTTTTTTACAGACACCCACGGGCTGCTTTATGCGGTGCCAAGGCCGAAATACGGGGTATTTGCCCCAATATACTGCAAGTCTGGAGTTGCCGCCTTCGGGAGGGACCAGGAGTCCTCAAAGCAGGTATGGAGTTCTGAGGAAGGGTACCCGGGTGACTACTGCTACAGGGAGTTTTACAGGGACATAGGGTTTGACCTTGACATGGATTATATAGCCCCCTATATCCACAACAACGGAATAAGGATTCATACCGGGATAAAATATTACCGTATAACAGGGAGCGGTTTTGGCCACAAGGAGCCTTATGATCATCTGAAGGCTTTGGAAAAGGCTGCAGAGCATGCAGGGAACTTCTTGTTCAACAGGGAGAAGCAGGTTGAGTATCTGTATGACGCAATGGGTGGGAGGAGGCCTGTAATCGTATCGCCATACGATGCGGAGCTTTTTGGCCACTGGTGGTATGAGGGGCCGGATTTTATAAACTATCTGGCAAGGAAGATATATTACGACCAAAATACGATAAAGATGATAACCCCTTCAGAGTATTTGGAGATTTATCCTGTGAATCAGATAGCAACTCCATCCTTTTCAAGCTGGGGACACAAGGGTTACTCTGAGGTGTGGCTGGAGGGTTCTAACGACTGGATTTACAGGCATCTCCATAAGGCTGCGGAGAGGATGACGGAGTTGGCAGGGAGGTTCCCAAATGCGGAAGGGATTTTAAAAAGGGCATTAAACCAGGCAGCGAGGGAGCTTCTGCTCCTGCAGTCTAGCGACTGGGCCTTTATTATGAAGACAGGGACAATGGTGGAATATGCTGTGAAGAGGACAAAGTATTTTCCCGGATATGGATTACATGATATACTTATAGGGGCAGGTTTCCCTGCCCCTATAAATTAATAATTACTTCTGAATATCACCCTTGATGTAAGACACAAGATCTGCAATCTCAGCATCGGTCAATGCCTTCTGAGCTGGCATTGGAGATGGGAACTCCTTGTACTTTTTGGCTGCGCCGGTTCTTCCGTCCTTTATGGTGGCGGAGATATCAGCGTCTGAGCCTTTAACAACGAACTCATTCCCCTTGAGGGCTGGCCCCAGAGCCTTCTTGCCTTCACCAGCAGCGCCGTGACAGGCAGTACATGTCGCCTTAAATATTTCTGCTCCGGTCTTTGCCATGGCGGATGTTGCGCCAAACAACGATAATACACTTACTGCAACAACTAACTTCTTCATTTTTTCACCCCCTTTTTTATGGTTTAACCCTTATTTTAGAACAATAACCGGCGCTACTATATCTACTTCAAATATTGATGTCAAGACATTATGTAAATGATACCATAAAACCCTTATTCTTGCTTTAAAAGGCACAAAGGCTGGCAGCTATAAGACATCGAGGGCCAGGGGGAAAGTGGGGGTCTTAAGGATTGAGTTGTTGCACATGCACAAGCGACCAGACGTCGATGGGAAGTAAGACTTTAGTCCAAGTCCCTCCCGAACTCCTTCATCTTCAACTCCTTCCTCTTTATCTTCCCGCTTATGGTCTTCGGGAGCTCTTCTACGAACTCTATCTTCCTCGGATACTTATATGGGGCTGCATGTTTTTTTACGAACTCCTGAAGCTCCTTTGCCAGGGCATCTGATGGCCTGAAATCTTTTGTCAGGACAATAAAGGCCTTGACCACCTCTCCTCTCACCTCGTCCGGGCTGGCTACTACTGCGGACTCCTTCACAGCAGGATGCTCGATTAAGACCGACTCCACCTCAAACGGCCCTATCCTGTACCCAGCCGTAAGCATAATGTCATCGGCCCTTCCCACAAACCAGAAGTAGCCGTCCTCGTCCCTGTATGCCCTGTCTCCCGTTAGATACCAGTCACCCTTATAGATATTAGCTGTTGCCTCCGGGCTCCCCAGGTATTCCTTGAAAAGCCCCACAGGTCTGTCAGGTTTGACCTTTACAGCTATCTCACCCTCTGTGCCGGTAAGCGCCGGGTCCCCATTTTCACCAAGGACAGCAATGGTAAATCCGGGGGTGGGAACTCCCATGGAGCCCGGTTTTGAAGGGAGGCACCTGAAGTTGGCGAGGAGGTTAACAGTCTCTGTCTGGCCGTATCCGTCATAGATATGCCTACCTGTCCTCTCTTTCCATATATTGATTATCTCCTTGTTCAACGGCTCTCCGGCAGCAACAAAGTGGCGAGGGTTGAGATTCAGTTTGCCTGAGGGAAGCTCCTTCACCATCATCCTGTACGCCGTAGGCGGGCCGCAGAAGGTGGTGATGGGATATCTCTGCATAACATCCAAAATTATCAGAGGGTCGAACTTACCTTTTTTATAATAGGAGAAAACGGTTGCACCCATATTCCACGGCCCGAAGAGACTCGACCATGCGGCCTTTGCCCATCCCATATCAGAGATGTTCCAGTGTATGTCACCTGGTCTTAGGTCAAGCCAGTATTTGCCGGTTATCATGTGCGCCAGGGGGTATGAGGCCTGGGTATGAACCACCATTTTGGGAGGGCCGGTTGTCCCTGACGTAAAATAGATTAATGCCGTATCCTGGGATGAGGCCCTTTCCCCCACAAACTGCTCAGCCCCTTCCCTCTCCCTCAGATAATCAAGGTGTCCCGTCCCTTCACCTATGGTTATAAGGATAGGGTTGCTTCCTGACGTTCCCCTGATCGCCTCCTCCACCTTTGCGGCGTCCCCATCGGTGCAGATGACTGCCTTTATATCCGTTGCCTTCAGCCTGTATTCTATGTCCCTTGAGGCAAGAACGGTTGTGGCAGGGATAGGGATGGCGTTCAGCCTCATCAGTGCCAGCATCACCTCCCACCACTCAGGGATGCTAGGGAGCATGACAAGTACCTTGTCACCCCTCCCGATGCCAGTTTTTATTAAGGCCCCGGCGCCCTTTGAAGAGAGGGTCTTCAGTTCATTAAAGGAGAACCTTTTCTCTACATCGCCGTCCGTCCAGAAGAGGGCCGCAGCATCTCCCCATTTGTCAAAGACATCCAGGGGGAATGAAAACCTTTCAGGGACGGAGAGTGAAAACTCCGCGTACTCTTTATTGTAATCCTTCATGTTGGGGCTTGCCCCTCCTGAGTGCAGACAGAACCGGCAAGGCTGAAGGACGGAACGATTCCCCCGCAAGTTCATCTAACTCTTCTTTAAAATTCCCCTCGCCTTGTTTACGATGCCTTCAACAGTGAATCCGAATTTTTCCAGCAGTACCTCCCCTGGGGCTGAGGCGCCGAAACGGTCTATCCCTATGATTTCACCTGAGGCCCCCACATACTTGTGCCAGCCAAATGTGGCAGCGGCTTCTACGGATACCCTTGCTGTGACTCCCGGCGGGAGAACTGTATTTCGATATTCCACAGTCTGTTTTTCAAACAGTTCCCAGGAGGGCATACTGACAACCCTTGTCTTTACTCCTTCATTCATCAATATTTCTGAGGCCTTGAGCGTTTGGTGCACCTCCGAGCCTGTGGCGATAAATATCAGATCAGGAGTTCCAGGAGAGGATTCCGCCAATATATAAGCCCCGTATCTTAGGTCTTCTGCAGAAGAGTATCTGGTCCTGTCTATAACCGGGACGTTCTGCCTTGTAAGTACCAGCGCCACAGGCCCTTCACTGTGTTGGATGGCAAACTTCCAGGCCTCCGCAGTCTCATTTGCATCGCATGGTCTGATTACAGTGAGACCCGGAATGCACCTCAGGCTTGAAATATGTTCAATAGGCTGGTGGGTCGGGCCGTCCTGCCCGAGGGCTATGGAGTCATGGGTGAATATATAAATGACATGAAGCTTAGACAGGGCCGCAAGGCGTATGGCAGGTCTCATATAGTCTGAAAATACGAGGAATGTACTCCCAAAGGGTGTTAATCCATTGTGGAGGGCCATGCCGTTCAGTATTCCCCCCATTGCATGCTCCCTCACTCCAAAGGCGATGTTAGAACCATCGTAACCCCAGTTGCCCGATACTGCGCCCTGCAGCGTCTCGCTCCCTGTTCCCGGGCACTGGAAGCTCCCTTTGCCTGCAAGAGTTGTGTTTGTTGACGGGTCCAGGTCTCCAGAGCCGCCTATGAGAGAGGAGAGGTGTCTCGCGACGGAGTTCATGACCTTGCCTTCTGCAACCCTTGTGGCGATACCCTTAGGATCAGCAGGGAAGATTGGAATATCTTTGTCCCACCCTTCGGGGAGTTTTCGGTTTACCGCGGCCTCCCATTCCTTCAAGAGATCAGGGTATCTGCCTCCATATGAGCCAAGGAGGGCGTTCCACTCGGAATTAAGCCCGGCCCCTTTTTCTGACGCCTTCCTGAAATGGGCAGTGGCAGCTTCAGGGAGATAAAATTCAGGTTCAAGCGGCCACTTATAGAATTTTTTGGTGGCAATGACCTCATCGGGCGAGAGGGGTGAGCCGTGCACTCCAAAAGAATCATGTTTAGGGCTTCCATGACCTATGTGGGTTGAAATTGCTATCATGGATGGTCGGGTGGTCTCGGCCCTGGCGCACTCAATCGCCTTTTCAATGGCCTCTATGTCGTTGCCGTCACTTACGGCTTGCACGTGCCAGCCATAGGCCTCGAACCGTTTGCATGCATCTTCTGTAAATGTGAGTTTTGTCTCTCCTGCCAGGGTGATTCCGTTACTGTCATAGAGGTATATGAGTCTGTCAAGCCGTAGGTGCCCTGCCAGGGAAGCAGCTTCAGCGGATATTCCTTCCATAAGGTCGCCGTCGCTTACTATGGCATAGGTGTAGTGGTTGACTATTTCATGGCCGGGGCGATTGAACGTTGCAGCCATGTGACGCTCAGCTATAGCCATGCCAACACCATTGGCGAAACCCTGACCAAGTGGGCCTGTAGTTGCCTCGATACCGTATTTAATGTTGTTTTCTGGGTGCCCTGGAGTTAAACTTCCCCACTCCCTGAACCGTTTCAACTCATCTATGGAAATATCGTATCCAGTCAGGTGCAAGATCGAGTAGAGAAGGGCAGATCCGTGACCGGCTGAAAGGACAAACCTGTCCCTGTCTTGCCATGCCGGATTTTTAGGATTAAACCTGAGAAATCTTGACCAGAGCAGATATGCCATTGGAGCAGCTCCAAGGGGCATCCCTGGATGCCCTGAGTTTGCCCTCTGGACCATATCCAGTGAAAGCATCCTTACTGTGTTTATGCAGAGTTTGTCAATATCCATGAGTCCTCCGTTAAATCAGCAAATCACTTCAAGGCGGCAACTCTATCCAGCACCTTCCATGCCACCTCATCCTTGCTCATCTTCGGAAGAGCCTCCAGGTTGCCTTTATTGTCAATTATGGTAACAATATTTGTATCAACAGCAAAGCCTGCACCCGGCTCTTTTACGTTATTGGCGACAATAAGATCAAGGTTCTTTTCCTTCAGTTTTTTCCTGGCATTTGCTAAAAGATTTCCCGTCTCTGCGGCAAAGCCAATAATGAACCTCTTTCCTTTTTTTCTTCCTATTTCAGAAAGAATATCCTCGGTCTTTTCAAGGGCAAGAGAGATCGAACCTGCGCCCTTCTTCATCTTTTCTGATGCCGCTTTCTTCGGCCCGTAGTCGGCCACAGCCGCTGCCATTATTACTATCGTCGCATCTTTCAGTTTTACAGTGACAGCCTTCCTCATCTCCTCAGCTGACTCAACCGATATAAACCTTGCACCCCTCGGAGGCACCAGCGAAGAGGGACCGCTTATCAATGTTACTTCCGCTCCCCTTCTTACAGCCATCTTCGCAAGTGCATACCCCATCTTCCCTGAAGAACGGTTACCTATGAACCTCACAGGATCAATTGCCTCGCATGTCGGCCCTGCTGTGACAACTATCCTTTCGCCTTTAAGATCTTTTGGTGAAAGAATCCTCTCTATCTCCTCCATTATATCGCCCGGTTCCGCCATCCTCCCCTTCCCTTCGTAACCGCAGGCCAACTCTCCGGTTTCGGAGTCTATGAAGTTGTAACCGTACCCTTTAAGCTTATTCATGTTCTCTTGCACTATAGGGTTCTCGTACATGTTACAGTTCATGGCTGGGGCAAGTAGGACAGGGACATTGGTAGCCATGATAGTGGTTGTCAGAAGGTCGTCAGCAATCCCGTTCGCTATCTTACCTATGAGATTGGCAGTGGATGGGGCAATGACAAATAGGTCTGCCCTGTCTGCCAGGGATATGTGACCAACCTCTGCCTCCTGGGTCAGGCTGAAAAGATCTGTATGGACCGGATTCCTTGAAAGGGTCTGGAGAGTGAGCGGGGTAACGAACTCCGCAGCCCCTCTGGACATGATGACACGGACGCTGGCCCCAGCCTTCATCAGCAGTCTGACAAGTTCACATGCCTTGTATGCCGCAATCCCGCCTGTTATACCCAGGACTATGTTTTTATCTCTGATTGACATGGTTTCTCTCTGGCACATTGCCGCTATTCTGAGGGTTAAATGCAGATGCAGATAGGGAAATATAACAAAACAGTATCGATATTACAAGGGCATTTTGGCGTCATCTAAATTAACTTGCAATTTCAGCCGCTCTATGGTAATTAATTGTATACAGTTTTGTAAAAGGAGATAAATATATGCCAACTTATGATTATCTTTGCAGTGGTCACGAATTCGGGGTTCAGCAGAAGATGAGCGACTCCCCAATTAATATCTGTGAAAAATGCGGCGGAGAGGTGACGAAACTCATATCATCCGGCAACTTTCTCCTTAAGGGCGGCGGGTGGTATGCAGACGGTTACTCCTCGAATAAGAAGGGCGGCCCAGATAAACCCTGTGAGGCCAAAGCTGCCTCCTGCGGAGGCTGTGAGTCTGCATAAACTGGATATTAAACAGGGAGGCTTGCCTCCCTTTCTTCTTTTAAGGAGGTAAAAATGGCCACAATAGAAAAAACGAGGATAATGGTCAGGGTCACAACATCCAAGAACATCATCGAGGGGTATCTGAACAAGACCGAACAATCAAGGACGCTCGACATCTTAAACAGCAAAGACAAATTCATGTCCATAACCGATGCCAAGGTAATTAATGAGGGCACTAAAGAAAGAAGGTTCGTGGCTGTTAATATGGGGAATATCGTTACAGTGGAAGAGATATAGGAAATGAAACCGTACAGGAAGCACATCCTTCTATGTACAGGAAAGACCTGCGCGACTAAAGGTTCAGAGGATGTGCTCAAGCGGTTGCGGGAGAAGATCGACGAGGATGGGCTGAAAGGGATAAAGACCTCAAAGGGAGGTTGCTTCGGTGTCTGCAAAGAGACAGAGGAAAAGGGTATACTCTGCCCAGTAGTCGTTGTCTATCCTGAGGGAGTATGGTACGAAAAGGTTGATACGGACAATATTAACAAGATAGTTGATGAGCATATAAAGAATGGAAAGGTTGTAGAGAGACTGTTTCATTACAAATTAGAACAATAAGTAATCGCTAAATATCTATGCCTTACGTAAGGGCTCACGTCATCATATCAGGTCATGTCCAGGGAGTCTTCTTCAGGGCACACACAAGGGATTTTGCAAGGAAGTTCAACGTTAGCGGATGGGTAAAAAATAGGCATGACGGCAATGTAGAGGCCGTATTTGAAGGTGATGGAGAAGACATAACCTCTATCATAGACTGGTGCCATGACGGACCTCCAGGCGCACGGGTTTCAGGTGTGGATGTAAAATGGGAAGAGTATAAAGACGAATTTAAAGGGTTTGAGATAACATATAATTAAGGTTACAGGTTGTACTCAATAGTATGAATTGCCAAAACAAATTGTCACTTCTGCCATAATAAAACCAAGTAGTTAGTCAACCACAAATTGCCAAAAGAATTTGTCACTGCTGGATACAAGAAATTTCAGTGACAATTTCTTTTGGCTTACACACACCAATTCCGGAAGAGACAGTGGCTCTTTGCGGCCAAGCTCCGCTATTCCCCGTCAGATATTGGTTCTGAGTTTTGATAGAGCTCATTATTTAGTCGAGTAGACCGGTTTCTCCCGATGCTGCAGGTTGAGGGTTGTTTTCTCAGTTTCCGCCTGGTTTCCCGGCGGTGCCACATTATTTCTGCCATTCATCGGTTGTTATCGGCCCCTCTCAGAACCGTGCTTGCGCTATTTACGCACAAGGCTCCTCACATGGTCAGTTCACGAAGATTCATTCTCCGCTATGTGGTGCGGTTTCGTTTCTACCGTTTCTATGCCTCTGTGTGCATAACGGTGTGTCCTCACACCACGCTAACATGTGTGGTCTCCTTTCCTCCAGCAGAGTTAACCGCCTTCATAGGTACTACAAGACCATCAGATTCCCTGCGCCTCTTTTGCCTTCCTGCCTCTTCGGTTGTCCGGCCCACTTCCCCTAAATGGAAAGCAGGCACAGGGCCTCCCAGGTTGCCGTGTAATCACAATGTCAAACATGCCATGGTCTCTGACCCCGGAAAAGCGAACATTCTCTTGCCATTAACGTCAATGTTCGTTTTGACTTCCGCTACCCTTAAAGCGTTGCCCTTCTCGTCGCGACGATTACGAGGCCAATCCCTTCAACCTTTCGGCTTACGGCCTGTCTGTTTGCTATCCTACGCTTAAAGCTGGATGTTGCCACACAGCCTCCAAGGACTCGCTACCCGGTGGTCGGCCTACCTTCCGGGGCGGGATTCACATCCGCTTGATCACACGACCTTGCCTGGCCGCACAAAGACCCGTCCCCTTTTCATATATACATTCTAACACTTCCTATATTTATTAACTTCCTGCATGAAGACAACATATTCCATCGTCTGCTAAATATCAATCGCAACAATATGGATGTCCCTTTATTCCCGTCGGCTTCCATATTTAGGATTTTAACCGAATACTTAATTTTATGGGAAGAAAGATTCAGAGACTGATTTCAGCCTCGGTCTTTGTCGGTTTTTCTTGAGATAAGAAGGTG
>JAENJC010000084.1 GCA_016844545.1 Deltaproteobacteria bacterium
GCCTGCTGCCAATTTATTATGCTCTTTTTTTGCTTTCGGCCTCTCTTCTGTCATTTAAGATTGCAGGGGAGGCAGAGCGGATTTTTGGGAAAAAGGATTGTCGGTTTATTGTTATAGATGAGGTCGTGGGTGTTTTCTTCACAATGTTTCTATTCCCCCCAACCTTGTTTTACCTGAGTGCCGGTTTTTTGCTGTTCAGGGTATTTGATATAGTTAAACCGTTCCCGGCCGGATGGGTAGACCGGAAAATGAGTGGCGGACCGGGCGTGGTCCTTGACGACATAGTGGCCGGGATATACGCAAACATAGGCCTTCACCTTTTGTCGGCAGTGTGGAAGTGAAAGGCGGACTAATGACCGAAGTTCTGGAAGTTGTCCTGGGAGAGGCGCTGAGGGGAAAGAAGGCGACGGTGGCCGTTGCCGAGTCCTGCACAGGGGGCCTGATCTCCCATAGAATAACCAATGTTCCAGGCAGTTCTGCCTACTTTGAAAGAGGTATAGTAGCATACAGTAATCAGGCCAAGGTTGACCACCTCGGCGTATCCGAGAAGATTCTAAATGATTACGGCGCAGTGAGCTCCGAGACTGCAATGGCAATGGCCTCTGGAATAAGAAAGGTGGCAAATGCTACATTCGGACTGGCGGTTACAGGGATAGCTGGCCCCGGAGGCGGAACCCCTGAAAAGCCAGTGGGACTTGTTTACATCGCCATTGCAAGTCCAGACGGGACAGAGGTTTCAAATTTCAGATTTGGCGGAGACAGGGCAAGCATCAAGGTAAAGACGGCAGACGCCGCATTGAAATGGCTTGTTTCGAAGGTGAATAATCTGTAATGGCGAAGATCAGGGCCTTTATAGCCTGTGATATACCGGAGGCCCTACTTGAGAAGATTTCTAGTATCCAGGAGAAGTTAAAGGGCTTAGATGCAGAAGTCAGCTGGACGAAGGTAAGCAGCATCCATTTAACCATCAGGTTTCTTGGTGATATTGAAGAAGGCCTTGTTGATAAGGTTGACGCTGCTATTAAAGAGGCCTCTATAGGGCAACCTCCCTTTGATATCAATATAAAGGGGAGCGGGGTTTTTCCGAACCTTAAACACCCAAGGGTCATCTGGCTTGGAATAGATGATGGGGCAAAGGGGTTGACGAACTTGCAACAGGGCTTTGAAGACGGGCTCAAGGCGCTTGGTTTTGAACCTGAAGAAAGGGAGTTCAGACCCCATCTGACATTAGGCAGGGTGAAGGGTCAAAAAGGGAAGGAAAGTTTGTCTTCGGCAGTTTCCGAATTAAGAGATGTGGAGATAGGCTCCTTTACCATTGACAGGGTAATACTTTACAAGAGCGAATTGAAGCCTACTGGAGCGATATATACCAAGCTGAGAGAAGTGGAATTGTAGAGGAGAACATATGTCACTTGATGTAAACAGAGAAAAGGCAGTAGATTTAGCAGTCACCCAGATCGAGAAGCAGTTTGGGAAGGGTTCCATCATGAGGCTTGGCGCCGAGGAGGTCGTAGCCGACATCCCGGCCATATCTACAGGTTCGCTTGCCCTGGATGTTGCTCTGGGAATAGGTGGGATACCAAGGGGCAGGGTTATTGAGATATTCGGTCCTGAATCCTCCGGGAAGACCACTTTAGCGCTACAAATCATAGCAGAGGCGCAGAAGGCTGGCGGTATCGCCGCATTTGTAGATGCAGAGCACGCTCTTGATGTGAACTATGCCAGGAAGCTGCGGGTCAGGACCGACGACCTCCTTATATCACAGCCGGATACAGGAGAACAGGCACTTGAAATCACCGAGGTCCTTGTCAGATCAGGCGCAATAGATGTTATCGTCATTGACTCCGTTGCTGCCCTTGTGCCAAAGGCCGAGATAGAGGGTGAGATGGGCGACTCCCATATGGGACTTCAGGCAAGGCTCATGTCCCAGGCCCTTAGGAAGCTTACTGCCACCATAAGCAAGTCCCAGACATCTGTGATATTCATCAACCAGATAAGGATGAAGATAGGCGTGATGTTTGGGAACCCTGAGACCACCACCGGAGGGAATGCCCTAAAGTTTTATTCATCCGTCAGGCTCGACATAAGAAGGACAGGGGCGATAAAGCTGGGGGAGGAAGTTGTAGGCAGCAGGACCAGGGCAAAGGTTGTAAAGAACAAGGTGGCATCGAGGGAAGGAGATATCCTTGATATGGGTTCGGACCTGAATATAGTAGAGAAGAGCGGTGCTTGGTACTCATATAAGGGTGAAAGGATTGGACAAGGTCGTGAGAATGTGAAGGCATATCTTAAGGAGCACCCTGAGATGGCCAGTGATATAGAGGGAAGGATCCTTGACCATTACGGTATGCTGAAGAAGGTTAAACCAGAGGTTAAGGCCGATACGAAATCAGAAACAAAGACAGAAAAGAAGGGACAGAAAGGATAAATATGGTTCAGAAAGTTGCAAAGATATGGATGGACGGGAAGCTTGTCAACTGGGAGGACGCTAATGTTCATGTCCTCACTCATACCCTTCATTATGGTGTCGGAGTATTTGAGGGGATAAGGTGCTACAGGTGCGAAGATGGAAGCTCTGCTGTATTCAGGCTTGACGAGCATGTTAGGCGCCTTTTTGATTCGGCACATATAATGGGAATGGCGATACCATTCTCAAGGGACGATATAAAGAAGGGGATAATAGACACCCTCAAGGTCAACGACCTGAAAGAGGCTTATATCAGGCCTATAGCCTTTATAGGTGATGGCGACATGGGTATTTATGTTAATAACCCCATAAGGGTTGCAATAGCAGCCTATCCGTGGGGGGCATACCTTGGAGACGAGGGGCTGAATAACGGCATCAGGGTAAAGATCTCCTCTTTCAACCGTTTCCATGTGAACAATACAATGACCAAGGCAAAGACATGCGGTCATTATGTGAATTCAGTCCTTGCAAAGAGAGAGGCAAAGTCCCTTGGGTATGATGAGGCGCTTATGCTTGATACTGAGGGTTATGTATCAGAGGCCAGCGGTGAAAACATATTTATGCTGAGGAAAGGGATACTGAAGACGACGCCCCTGACCTCTGTCCTGGACGGGATAACCAGGGATGCAGTGATAACCATAGCGGAGGAAAAGGGTATAAAGGTGAAAGAGGAAAGGTTTACAAGGGATGAGCTTTATATCGCAGACGAGGCCTTCTTTACAGGTACTGCCGCTGAGATAACCCCAATAAGGGAAGTAGACAACAGGAAGATAGGAGAAGGCAAGCCTGGTGAGACAACAAAGTCTATACAAAAAGAGTTCTTTGACATAGCCAAAGGGAAAAATCTAAAATACAGGAGGTGGCTGACATGCCTATAAAAAAGACAAAGGAAGAAAAGAAAAATCTGTTGCTGATTGATGATGAAACATGGTTTCTGGAAAGCCTGAAGGAGGTATTGGGGGATACATACAATGTCCATACTGCGTCGAGCGGTAAAGAGGGAGTACAGAAGTACCTCGACATAAGGGTGGACCTGATCCTTCTGGATCTTGCCATGCCCGAGATGGACGGGATAGAGGTACTGCAGAGAATACGCGAGGTAAACCCGTGGATACCGGTAATAATTATGACCGGCCACAGCACCATTGAAAGGGCGGAGACCGCCGCTTCCCTTGGCGTGCAGGGCTATATTAAGAAACCTTTTGATACAGAAGTTCTGAATGAAAAGATCAAGCATATCCTTGCGCTAAGGGATCTCCATCTTGTAACCGCAGGGCTTCCGGAGATGATAGTTGTAGACACCGAGGATCTTAAGGAGTCCACCTTCATAATCTTGAAATACCTGCACAACAATTACCACAGAAGGATTTCCCTAAAGGAGCTCGCTAAGGAATCGAAGCAATCAGTTAGCAACCTCTGCAGAACCTTCAAGGAGGGTACAGGCATTACGGTGCTGGATTACCTGCAGAACCTCAGGATAACCATGGCAAAACGGCTTATAGAGAAGACCAACTACTCGATAGCCACAGTGGCAAAGCTAATAGGGATGGAGGACGAAAGCTATTTCAGCCGCATATTCAAGAGGGAGGTTGGGACTTCCCCGAACCGCTACAGGAAGTCCGGGCACTTTTTTGTTTAATAGGACAACATTAGGGGGGTAATAATGAAACTATATGCACTTGCTTTGTTTTTTGCTGCTGCTATTGCAACCTCTGCTCAGGCCGGCCAATTAGGCAGCCAAGCTGCCACTGTTGGCGAAGGTGGCCTCTCCTTTTCTGCAGGGATCAACTACGCCAGTAAAGACATGAAGATTAACGGCGCGAAGGAAGAAATGGTAGCAAGGCAGCTTGTATTGACCGGGGACTACGGCCTTCTTCCAAGCCTTGACCTTTACATCAAGCTCGGCCTTGCCGATATGGAGGTAAAGGGCTTTAAAGGAAGACTCGATGCCCTTTATGGAGTGGGCGCCAAATTCAAGCTCTTCAAGGACCCTGAAGACAAAGTCAATGTGACTATAAATGGCGGGGTGACAAGGTTTAATAGCGGAGACAGCAGCGCTGATGCAACTGTGACGGATTACATTGGAGCCGTTATCGTCAGCAACAGGGCTGGGAATATGACTCCTTACGGGGGGATCAAGGTTTGCGAGACCGAGGCAGAGGTGAAACCAACTGGTGCTGGGAGTCCATCAAAATATACAGCCGATAAGAAGGTTGGAATCCTGGCAGGGGTGGATTACTTTGTCAACCCAAATGTCTTCTTCAACGGCGAGGTAAACCTCTTTGACCAGCAGGCCGTATATCTTGGGGCTGGGTTTAAATTTTAAGGAGGGACTTTGAAATTCTTCATTGATACAGCCAATATTAAGGAAATAAAAGAGGCGAACGCCCTTGGACTTATAGACGGCGTTACTACAAACCCGTCTCTCATAGCCAGAGAGGGAAAGGATTTTCTTAAGATCCTTGACGAGATATGCGGCATTGTGGAGGGAAGGGAGCTTGCCAAGCGCCATAAGAACATTGTAATAAAGGTTCCCATGACTATGGAGGGATTGAAGGCTACAAAGGCGCTCCACTCTGAGGATATAAAGACTAACGTCACGCTGGTGTTCTCTCCTGTCCAGGCCCTGCTTGCAGCAAAGGCAGGGGCTACATATGTAAGTCCTTTTGTCGGAAGGCTTGACGACATATCCCACAGGGGGATGGAACTGGTGGATCAGATAATCCAGATATTCAATAACTATAACTTTGATACCCAGGTCATTGTGGCGAGTGTGAGAAACCCCCTGCATGTCCTTGATGCCGCTTTAATCGGCGCACATGTTGCAACGATCCCTTACTCTGTAATAGAGCAGCTTGCAAAGCACCCCCTCACCGATATCGGGATAGAGAAGTTCCTGAAAGACTGGGAAAAGGTGCCTAAATAACCTGCCATGGCCTTAGCTGACGACATAACGGCCTTAGAAAAAAAGCTTCTCCAGTTAAAGACTGACTACGAGCAGTACTTTTTGGGGTATCAGAAGATCGCCCCGGAAAAGCTGAGGGTAGAGGTCGATAAGCTGGTCAGGCTCTTGACCGGCCAAACGATTACAAACACCGGGCTGAAGTTCAGGCTTAATACGGTTACCGCCAAGTTTGGCAGCTACAAGACTTATTGGGACAGGACTATCAGGGAAATAGAAGATGGTCGGTACGTTAGAGACAAGTTCAAGATGAAACTGCATGAAGCAGAAAGACAACCTCCCCCCCCACCTGAGCAAGCACCAGAGAACCAGCCCACGGTAGAAGCATCTGAAAATGACATAAAAAGGATTTATGAGGAGTATGTTAAGGCCAGGCAGGACACTAAAGAGCCTATCCCGAAGTTTGAGGCACTGGCAGACCTGATAAAGAAGCAGACCCCAATAATAAAAGAAAAATACAAGGCCAGCGCCGTTGATTTCAAGGTAGTAATTGAAGACAGAAAGGCGAAGCTCAAGGCTGTGCCGATAAAGTAGGGGCTGGTTTCAAACCTGCCCCTACAACTTTCTTATCACAATCTCGTACCCTGGTACAGTAACTTCTTCCACCCTACAGCTCTGCTGGGTCTCCTTAATCTTTGCATGGTCCCTTGTCCCGAAACACTGCATAAGAGCGTCCTCAGTACTCTTTGCAACCCTCAACTGCCAGCAGGGTCCGCCTCCCATGTGATACACAGAATAAAGCTTCAGCTCATCCATTTAAGACCTCCTTTTTACCACATATTTTGCTATCTCCCTCAAAGGCTCTGCCTTTTGGTCAAAGCCTTCGAGGGAGTCTATTGCCATATCCATCAGTTCCCTTGCCCTCTTCTTGGATTCAGCCATGCCTAAGATAGCTGGGTAGGTGGCCTTCTTCCTCTCAAGGTCGCTTCCCACATCCTTCCCTATCTCATCCTGACTCCCTTCTATATCAAGGATATCGTCTGCTATCTGGAAGGCAAGACCGAGACACTCGCCATACCTGGTTAACGCCTCTATCTCTTCATCAGTACCTTCCCCAATTTTCGCCCCTCCTTTGATCGATGCGAGGATCAGCGCCCCGGTCTTGCGGGTATGGAGGTACTCAAGGGTTGGAAGGTCTATCTCCATACCTTCGGACTCCATATCTACTACCTGCCCGCCAACCATGCCGAAGGAGCCGGAAGCCCTAGCCAGGTCACTTATTACATCAAGGATTGTATTGGGTCTTACGGCCCTTCTCAGGTTAGGATCAGTCAAAAGTGCAAAAGCTTCAGTCAGCAGGGCATCCCCGGCAAGGATGGCAACTGCCTCTCCATATATTTTATGGTTTGTGGGCCGCCCTCTCCTTAAGTCGTCGTTATCCATGGCTGGAAGATCATCATGGATCAGAGAATATGTGTGGACCATCTCCAGGGCGCATGCAACCGGGATGGCATTCTTGGCCTTCCCGCCAACAGCCTCGCAGGATGCTATACAAAGGATTGGCCTTATCCTTTTGCCCCCTGCCATCATGCTGTACCTCATGGCTTTATGCAAGGTCACAGGCATCTCCGACTCCATGGGCAGATATCCGTCCAGGGCCTCCTCAACAACCTTCCCCTTCTCTTTTAGATACTCTCTAATATCCATTTACTCCTCATCCTCTTCTTCAAAAGGTACCGCAACGAGTTTACCCTCTGCATCCCTGCTCAGCAACTCAACCTTCTTTTCAGCCTTGTGAAGCTCCTGGGAACAGAAGCGGGTGAGCTTCACCCCCTCTTCAAACATCTTCAGAGACTCATTAAGGGACATATCCCCCTTCTCCATCTTCTCAACTATGGATTCAAGTTTTTTCATTGCGTCTTCAAACTTTTCAGCCACGGACAACCTCCATCAAGTCAGATATTTATTAGTGCCCTCTTTTCAATAAGGCACTCCATCTCCCCATCCGTAACCCTTACCCCGACCCTGTCACCTACTTTGACATCTGTAATACTCTTTACAACTGTCCCTGAAGAAGGGATAGTAGTTATGCTGTACCCCCGCTGCAATATGGCCAGGGGGCTCAGGGAGTTGAGGAGGCTTATATCTCTTTCAAGTTTCTTTTCAGAGAAATCCAGCTTTTGCCTTATTGAAAGATTCAACCTTAAGGTCATGTCGTCTAGCCTCTGAGAAAACTGGCGCACCCTGTCTATCGGGCTCCTGAGCCTCCCCTCAATATTTTTGAGATGGGAATTAAGGAGTGTTAAGCGCCCCTTTGAAATATGGCAGAGCCGTTTATAAAGGGTTTTGAGCCTCTCCTCAATGTCCGCTTTGTTCTGAACCACAAGTTCTGCGGCGGCGGAAGGTGTCGGGGCGCGGAGGTCCGCAACAAAGTCTGCAATGGTGAAGTCCGTCTCATGCCCAACTGCGGATATTACCGGGACCCTTGAGTTATAGATGGCCCTGGCCACCCCCTCGTCGTTGAAGGCCCAAAGGTCTTCTATGCTTCCACCTCCCCGGCCTACTATTATGACATCCAGGTCAGGAATGCCGTTCATGTCCCTTATGGCCTGTATGATCTCGGGAGGGGCCTCGACCCCCTGCACCCTTACAGGATATATCAGTATATGGAGATTTGCGAACCTCCTGTCCATGATATGGAGCATATCCCGAATTGCTGCGCCTGTTGGAGAGGTGATGACCCCCACCTTCTTTGGGACAGAGGGTATTGGTCGTTTCCTGGCTTTGTCAAAAAGCCCTTCTTTAGCAAGTCTCTCCTTCAGCTGTTCGAAGGCAAGCTGCAATGCCCCTGCGCCTACAGGCTCGATGTAATCGGCCAGTATCTGGTATTCGCCCCTTGTCTCATACACCGTGATGTTTCCCCGGAGTATTATATGAAGGCCGTCCTCCAGCCTGAATTTCAGAAAACTGCCGCGTCCGCGGAACATCACCACCTTTATCTGGCTGTTCTCGTCCTTGAGCGTGAAGTATATGTGGCCGGAAGAAGGGGTTCGAAGATTCGAGACCTCACCTTCGACCCAGACAAGGGCGAAGTTTTCTTCAAGCAGACCCTTAACCATAGATGTGAGCTGGGAAACAGTCAGGACAGGCTTCTTCTGGTCAAACATCTCCATGGATAAAGGCTACAACAAGACCGACGGCAAATCAAGGGAATTGTGGTAAGGAGGCTATAACGGACAACACGACAACGCTCCCGTTATAGAGGTCTTTGATATGTATGTGTTCTTCAGTGGAATGGACCTTCTGCATACCGGTAGATATATTGATTGCCATTATCCCATTCTGGTTGAAGATGTTTGCGTCTGAACCGCCGCCGGTTGTCGTATGAACCGGCTCCAGGCCGCACTCTTTATATGTCTCGTCCAGAAATCTGAGGAAGGGGTCATTTTCGTCTATCCTGAATGCCTTGTACTCTTCACGGCTGGCAATTTCTAACTGCGCTCCATTCTGTTTAGCCAGGGTCTCAGCGGCATTAAATAAGGCCTGTTTCGTATTCTCAAGGTCGCCTATATTCTGGCTCCTGAGTTCACCTTTGATTGTTACCTCTTTAGGAACCACATTGGTTGCAGTACCGCCTTTTATTACGCCAATATTTGCAGTGGTTCCGGCGGTTATCCTTCCGTCAGGGACCTCGGATATTATCCTTGCGGCAACCCTTATGGCGCTTATCCCCTTCTCAGGCTCTATCCCTGCGTGAGCCGCCTTCCCTGTAATCTTCATCTCGTATGTGTGATGTGTGGGGGCTGCAATGACAATGTTCCCAACGCCCCCGCTGGAATCAAGCACCAGGGCATGTTTACTGCGAAGTCTTGTAAAATCCAGGTTCTTTGCGCCAAAAAGGCCGTTCTCCTCTGCGGATGTAAATACTATCTCCAGGTCGCCGTGCGGGATCTCCTTTTCATTAATCACCGCAAGGACCTCAAGTATCTGAGCCAGGGCACTCTTGTCGTCTGCCCCAAGCACTGTACTCCCTGTTGTCTTTATAACACCTTCCTCTATACTGAAGGCAATCCCTTCGGTGGGCTCTATAGTGTCCATGTGTCCGCTCAAGAGGAGCGGTGGAATATTGGGGTTAGTCCCTTTCTTAAGCGCTATGAGGTTAAAAGATCTGTCGTATTCCTGGAACTCCACATTACATCCGGTGTATTCAAGCCTCTTTTTAAGGAACTCCCCTATCTCTCTTTCATTGAAAGAAGGCGAGTTTATCCTGATAAGATCCGTAAAGGTTTCTATCAGGCGGTCCTGGTTGATGTATTGGGCAAGCTTCATCATTCAAACCATTGACGACTTCGTAAAAAATCAAATTGCTGCGTTGCTCAAAACCTTCGTCATTCCAGCGTAGCTATAAGTACGCTTCATTCCTCAGGTTTTTCGCGCCTTGCACTTTGAGCTTTTTACTGTGTCGTCTAAATTTTGACTTTTTGAGACCATCAAAATGAGGAGGAGAGGTTATTTCATCAGGTCCTGAATGGCCTGAATAATATCAGGTTTCATCCAGTCAAGGGGGCCAATGATCTTCTCTGCGACTATACCATTTTTGTCTATAATGAAGGTTTCAGGGACACCTGTTATCCCGTAAGCAGACCCTGCCTCCCTGTCAGCGTCGTGATAAACAGGCATTCCATAGTTGTTCCTTTTCATGAAATCCCTTATCGTCTCTGCATTATCGTCTATGCTTACCGGAAGCATCACAAGGTCGGTCCCTTTGAATTTATTGTAAAGCGCATCCATGGAAGGCATCTCCTCGCGGCAGGGCGGGCACCATGTGGCCCAGAAGTTAAGCATAACCACTTTCCCCTTAAACTGGGAAAGCTTGACTGCCTTTCCATCCAGGTCATGCAGTATAACATCAACTGCGGCATCTCCCTTTTCCGGTATCTTTATTGCCTCTTCTGTACCTTCCTTTTTCCCTTTACAAGCGATAAGGGAGATGCAAAGCAGCAGGCTAATGCAAAGTAGGCTTCTTCTCTTCATCGTCTTGTTCAACCTTTTCTCCTTTAATGAAATGCTCTCCGGAGGCCCAGCCGCCGAGGTCTTTGATCTTGCATCTTTCCGAACAGAATGGTCTTAAGGGGTTCCCCTGCCATTCAGTCTCTTTTTTACATACCGGGCATTTTACCTTCATAATGATATGTTAAGTCAGGAAAAATCAGTAGTCAACTTATTACTTAAACCCGCTTTTTTCCCTTATACACTTCCCTTCCGGTGTCTCTGCCTTGATGTGGCATCCGCCGCAGTCCTTTCTGGCAGGCATGACCGCAGTTCCAGGCTGGGCCTCTTTCTCTTTCCTGTCATGATACTGGGGGAACTGTCCAGGTGCAATTGTGCTTCCAGG
>JAENJC010000085.1 GCA_016844545.1 Deltaproteobacteria bacterium
CTTTGCAACTATCTGTCGGACGGTGGATTCAATGCCTTTGATGTTTGACAGGTGAGAAAATGAGTTCTTGGATGCAAAGTGGAGGGGTCTTTCGATGCTATTGAGTATCTCATCAAGGTCAGCCATGACTGTTGATTATAGTGAACATGGGTAAAAAGTCAATTACATCTGGAGGGAACCGATCAACAACTACCCCTACACATCCTGCGTTTCATTTTTATACCAAGTTGCTTTCAAACATCTATTATTGAGCCTAATGAAAGCTTACTTGGTATTATACCTGAGCATTCAAAAGTCTTTATTTGAATGCGAATTGGTATTAGGGTTGAGCCCGTTGTTCACTGCCAGTGAAGGCTGATCCCATTTTGTCTAGATCTTGCAGACTAGTGATAGGACCGTACATAACACTCCTGATATCCGAGGATGTAGCATATCCGTAAACCTGCTGCCCGATGGCCTTATTGATGATTTTAAACAGACGAGTCTTTTTGAGCTGCTCGTTATCTGGTTCCCCAATGTTTCTTGGGTCGATTCGTGCTGTGGAAACGACGGACAAATGGTTGAAATGGGTTGCGTAATTATACCTGACATGAGAGCCCTCAGCGTTTATGTCTAGATTGGTGATCACCAATAAAAAGGTTTTATCGTGCTTGTCCTGAAATTTATTTGTAAGTTTAAAGGCCTCGTCTGCAATACGGTTAGACATGTATTGATTCCAGTTTGGGTCGTACATGAATTTACTCAGGCTCATCCTGGTCACGGCTTTAGTATGGAGAGCATGCTGCTTGCTGATCTCCCCAGCAATCATCTTGCTGAACGCATCAGGAACCCCATCCAAAGGGATGACGATTACGTCAACAGGCTTGAAACCATACCTGGAATTGCCCAGGCCAGCCGGACTTGTTGTTGTCGAGCAACCCGCAAGAAGTAGAAAACACAAGATCAGAGCGTTCCATTTCATAGGATCTCCTTTCATCGAACAACATTCATAATTTTTCTTCCCTTAAGCGGCAGTACCATATATTACTCAAGAGCAACACTAAGGTAAGTTTTCCGCTTAATGCCCGCACCCGCAGCCATGATCGTGGCAGCCGTCATCACCCTCAAGTTCCTCAGGAGTTGCATCCCTTACATCCAAAAGTTCCACATCAAAGGTTAGAGTCTCTCCTGCCAGGGGATGGTTAAAGTCTATTGTAATATCTTCACCATTGATCTTCTTTATTGTAACAGGGGTTTCGCACCCTTCCCTCATGGTCAGAAAGGTCATCCCCTCTTTTAACTCGACTCCTTCAGGAAATTCAGCACGTGCAGTGACCATGACCTTGTCTTTCCTATATTCTCCATACCCATCCGCAGGAAGCAACACAGTCGTCATCTTGCTCCCGATCTCCATCCCGTCGATTACCTCTTCTACCTTAGGCAGCATCTGCTGGGAATCCGTCAAAAAAGAATATGGCTCCTGCCCGTCGGTAGAGTCTACAATAGCTCCCCTGGAGTCTTTAATAGTGAAGTGAATTGTAACAACCTGGTTCGGTCCGATGGACATGGATATCTCCTTTTAAAAATTAATATGGTAGCAATTTTCTCATACTCATGGCCCTTTTGCAAGAAAAAACGGAGTGAGAAAATCTCTGATGATGCAGATAAGCCCCCTATGTGGTAAATTTAATACCAAGTTGCTTTCAGACATATAATTATTGCTAATACGAAAGCTTACTTGGTATTGCACCCGGACTACAATTAGCATTATATTGAATGCGAAAGGGTATAAGAAATGAACCTATTGGAATACCAGGCAAAGGATATTCTTTCCAAGGCAGGGATCAATGTCCCGGCAGGCATACTTATAGATGACCGCATGGACGTAAGAATGGTGTTTTCATATCTTGGGATTTATGAAGGGATATTGAAGTCCCAGGTACCTGCTGGAGGGAGGGGGATCTCCGGCGGCATCAAGATTGTTCATTCTGCAGAAGAGGCGGAAACAGCGGCAAAAAGGCTCATAGGAAGTCGTCTGTTGACTCCTCAGACAGGCCCGAACGGGATTGTCGTCAGGAAGGTACTTTTTGAAGAGATGGTAAGTATCGAAAAAGAATACTATCTCGGCATTACTGTGGATAGTTCTTTGGGCGTTCCTGTAGTCATTTTGAGTGCGGGGGGGGGGAAGTCAATTGAAGAACTGGCAAAGCTTGCTCCTGAGAAGATTTACAGGGAGCCTATAGACCCTCTTAAAGGGCTTACCACCTTCAGGGCAATAGAGATGGCAAGCTCTATCGGCCTCAGGGGAGAGGCAGCCCAGAGGCTTGCCAGGATAATAACAACACTGTTTGAGAACTTTCTGAAACTGGACGCACTGCTCATAGAGATCAACCCTCTTGCCCTTACCAGTAGTCGGTTTGTTGCCCTCGATGCCAAGATAACCATCGATGACAACGCCCTGTTCCGGCACCCTGACCTCTCTTCTATCAGAGAAGCAGAAGAAGCGCTGGAAAGGGAAGTGAGAGTTGCGGGTGTAAGCTACGTGAGGCTTGAAGGGGATGTGGGATGCCTCGCCAACGGCGCTGGTCTTGCAATGGCGACCATGGATATGATTAAGCTTGCCGGACGGGAACCTGCCAACTTCCTGGATATCGGCGGAAGCGCCCACCATAAGCAGGTCAGCGCTGCCTTAAGGATTCTTTTTTTAAACCCAAAGGTGAGGGTTGTATTCGTGAATATATTCGGCGGCATGATCCACTGCGACCTGATTGCATCTGAGATTATTGAAGCTGTCGGGAGCTTGATGCCTGATCTTCAGATTATTGTGAGGCTTGAGGGGACTGATGCGGAGAAAGGGAGAAGGATCATTGCTGATTCAGGACTGCCGGTGATGATGGTTGCAGATATGGAAGAGGGTATGGAAAGGATAAGAGATCTCTGATGGGAATCTTCATAAATAAAGACATTAAAGTCCTGGTTCAGGGAATCACAGGCCATGAAGGCCGGTTTCACACCAGGATGATGCTGGAGTACGGCACAAAAATAATGGCTGGCGTTACTCCGATGAAGAGGGGAGAAACCGTTGAGGGAATTCCTGTCTTTGATACGGTAAAAGAGGCCCTGCATAAGTTTGCAATTGACGCTTCGATCCTCTTCGTACCAGCCAACCACGCCACAGAGGCCATCCTTGAAGCCTGTGACGCCGGGATAAAGTTGATAGTCTGCATAACCGAAGGGATTCCAGTCCATGACACCATAAAGGTCAGGGCTTATTTGCAGAAGAAGGGTGTCATGCTCATAGGCCCCAATACTCCGGGAATAACCGTTCCAGGAGAGTGCAAGATAGGGATAATGCCAGGATATATATTCAACAAGGGAGATGTCGGCGTCGTCTCAATGAGCGGAACCCTGACGTATGAGGCGGTCTGGCAGCTGACAAATGAGGGCATCGGTCAGTCTGCATGCATCGGGATTGGGGGCGACCCCATAACAGGACTGACGTTTATTGATGCCTTGAGGATGCTTGAAGAAGATATTGAGACCAAAGCAGTGCTCATGATCGGAGAGATAGGCGGGACAGCCGAAGAGGAGGCTGCCGATTTTATTAAAACAATGTCAAAACCGGTCTTCGCATACATAGCCGGGATGAGCGCCCCCCAAGAGAGGCGCATGGGACATGCAGGGGCAATCATCTCGTCGGGGCATGGCACAGCTATGGAAAAGATAGAGAGGCTGAAGGATGCCGGGGTTACTGTCATAATGAATCCGACAAGGATCGGAAAGAGCATATCAGAGATGATGCGCAAGGGATAAAATTAAGACGGAAACCTTATAACATCTAATCCATCCTCAGCAGAGAATATCCCCTCTCTGAATCTCGGCTGGATGATACTCATTATCTCCTTCTTTGTCCTGATGTCCAGTGAACTGCTTTTTTCAAGGCCCTTCAGCCTCTTCCTTATCTCCTTGGCCATGTTCAGATTCTTTCTGCCGGTAGGATCCACCCTAAGACATAGGGCCTCGTCCTTTCTCGTAAGAATATCTATGGTTGCATCAAGGGAGAGGATACGACATTCTTCTACATCCTCCATGCTCAAGGGCCACCTGGACATGGATGATATCACCCTGACCACCCTCTTCAAATGTTCCACCCTGTGCAGGACCATCCAACTGGCAAATATCTGCCTGTTAACATTGAACGGCAGGATGTTATCCTCTAAAACCCTTTCCAGCAGGTCATCATTCCTTTTATGTTCCCCCTTGGCCAGCCCCTTCAATGTATCCCATACCTCACTTCCGGCATGAGTATCAAACCTGGTCTCCCAGTAGGTGTGCCTTAGTGTCCTGGTCTGGAAGGATGCCACCAGTTGGGTTGGGATGTAGTAGTTATGGGCCACGATATCCTGGGCAAGATGGCTGAGGTACCCATATGCAAATGCCGTCTGAGAATCGGTTTCCGCCTCAGACAGGACCTTCATACCGACCTTCCAGTTGTGGCAGTGGCTGGAGTAAGGAGTGAACTTCTTCCCGAAGATGATGTCCGCTCCTATGCATCCGTAAAGATAATCCGAGGGGTAACTGGACAGGAGCCTCTGAAGGGACGGGGCCAGTAATGTGATATTCCTTAGCACCTCTGATCCGAGGTGGATATGTGTGGCAGGCCCCCAGGCCAGGGCCTCTCCCGGAATTAAAAAGAGAAGCCCCAGGGCTATGAGGGATATAACTATCAACTATGTTCCCCTTACTTTTTTTTTACTGAAACCTTTTTACCCATTACAGCGTCCTTCTTTGCAGTGGCCTTTTTAGTCGCTGTCTTTCCGCCTGGGGCCTTTTTCACCTTCTCTTCTGTCTGAACCCATGTTACTACTACTTCGTCTTTGTGGCTGTCGTGGCGAACCACTCCATATTTACTTTCCCCTTCCTTCATTATATGCAGCTTCCCCTTATATGTCTTCTTGAGCTGCATCCCGATGTTCAGGGCAAGGCGCTGGTTCAGGGTATGGATAACCAGCCTGTCTTTCTCATCAACTATATCAAATATCCTGGCGAGGTAATGGGTCTTAATGTCCATCTTCTCCTCGTTCCTTATGACCCTGAGGAGTTCAGCCTTATTCTGCTTCAGGACATCGCCTTCGATGTATACGGTACCGCTGTAATCCTTCACCTTTATCCTATGGCATCCCTCGCACAGGACATTTTCCACCCCTTTCGCATCGTGATACGCCTCATAGAGCTTCTCATCATAGTGCCAGTGCTTCTCAGGACATACAGCGTGACAAACCTTACATACCTTCATTCTCTACCTCCATCATTTAAAATAATTCAAACTCCCTGTTTATAACCTTTTTCCATAAAAAAGGCAACCCTTTCAATTCCATCTCAACTGCCTCTTCCGTAATCCTTTTTACTTCGCCGTCATCAAGCCTCGACCTGACCTTCAGATCAACTGCCTGAGGCTCGGTTATAGGCCTTCCTATGCGGCTCACGAGGTAGCAGTATACCTCTTCCACTCCATCTGCCGACGCCACCCTCTCTGCGATATTGCGGGCTGCGATATTGTAAAGCTTTCCCACATGGCTTATGGCGTTCTTCCCTGCCGTGGCCTCCAGGGTCATGGGTCTGTAAGGCGTAATCAGCCCCCCTACCCTGTTTCCCCTCCCTACCTGACCGTCGTCTCCGCTCTCCGCGCTTGTCCCTGTGACTGTGATATAGACTGCCTCTCTTTCCAGGACATCAGCTGTATTGACGGCCACAAACACCTTCCTGGCTGTAATGCCAGTGCAAAAAGATGTTACGAGGGACGAAACACTTCCCTTGATCTCCATATAATCACTCAGGGACGGAATCAGGGAGGAGATAAATGCCACAGCCACAGTAAGAGTTATCTCATCCCCGATCCTCACCCCCATCACCTTAATATCCTCACCTATATACGGATGGGCCTCCTTGACCTCTTTGGAGTTCAGATAAATCTCAACCT
>JAENJC010000086.1 GCA_016844545.1 Deltaproteobacteria bacterium
GGGTCATTGTTGAGTGTGCGCTCTCCACCGCTATTGTATTTATCGCAGCTCGCTTTGAGTCAAGGGCAATTATTGATTTTTCAAACGTTGCAAGGCAGGTGATAAGTCAGATAGGTTATGACCAGAACGCCTTTAACTCTAAGACGTGCAGTATAATCACGAGCCTCAGGGAAAAAGCTTATGCCGGACTGGATTTTTTTGATGAGAAAAACCTTTCCGATGATGATATTGAGCGCATCCAAGCCAAGAACCAGGTTACGGTCTTCGGCTTTGCCTGCAACCAGACTCCTTCCCTTATGCCGCTCCCGATCTGGCTTGCCCACAAGCTTTCAAGGAAGCTTACGTCAGCCAGACTTCAAAGAACGCTTCCCTACCTTGCCCCTGATGGCAAGACCCAGGTAGGAGTCGAATATAAAGACGGGCGGCCATTCAGGATGCATAGTCTAACAGTAATCGCAAGCCAGAATATAGCTGCCTCATCAGGAGGACCAGGCTTGAATAAGCTTGAGGACGATATAAGGGAAGCGGTCATCAACTCCGTGTTTCAGGATGAAGAGATAAAACCGGATAATGACACAAGGATATTTGTCAACCCTGACGGGCCTTTCATCCTCGGAGGACCTTCCATCCATTCAGGCATGACCGGAAGGAAGAACGCCATAGACACTTACGGTGAGTATTCAAGACATAGCGGCGCCGCCCTGAGCGGGAAGGACCCATCGCGTATTGACAGGATCGGAGCCTATGCAGCCCGTTATGCCGCCAAAAATGTTGTGGCAGCCGGGCTGGCTGATGAATGTGAAGTAATGTTAAGCTATTCCATCGGTCTTTCAAGGCCTGTAAGCATTCAGGTTGAGACCTTCGGAACAGGGAAGATGCCGGATAAAGAAATAGCCTCCAGGATTGAAAGACATTTTGATTTTAGGCTTGCGGGAATAATAAGGCAATTCAATCTCAGACACCTGCCGTCCAACAATAAAGGGGGCTTTTACAAAAAACTGGCAGCCTATGGACATGTGGGGAGGATGGATATAGGGCTTCCGTGGGAAGTGACAGACAAGATCGGTATGCTCAAGTAGAGGGTAACGATGAGTACGAACAATCATTGCGAATCAGCCAGATGCCATATTGCAGTTAGGGTTCCTACTGCAAAAGCAAACGACATGGTCAGCTCGGTACTCTCGGCGCTTCATGGCAAAACGTTTGATTCAACGGATACTATATATATCCTGGATGACAACGAAAGGCTTCAGGGACTTGTTACTCTGCCGCATCTTCTGACAGCAGGGCGTGAATTAACTCTCAAGGAGATAATGATAACCGACCCGCCTGCGGCTGGCCCTGAGGACGATCAGGAGCACGTGGCCTCTTTGGCGATCAGGCACGGGATCACCTCTGTCCCGGTGGTGGACTCGGAAAAGAGGTTCCTCGGCGCTGTCCCGTCCAATTCCATATTTCAGATCCTCAGACGGGAGCATATTGAAGACATGAACAGACTTGTCGGAATCATGAACGGAAACAACAGGGCAATCAACGCGCTAGAGGCATCCCCTGTCAAGCGACTCAAGAGCAGGCTCCCCTGGCTCCTCATTGGCCTGCTCGGGAGCATGGTAGCAACCTTTGTCGTCTCCCGATTCGAGCATACCTTACAGACCCAGATTTCCATCGCCTTTTTCATACCTGCAATAGTATACCTTGCCGATGCCGTCGGGACGCAGACAGAGGCAGTGGCAGTCCGGGGGTTATCGCTCAGCCATTCTCCAGTCGTGAACCTCCTCGCCGGGGAATTTGTGACAGGACTCCTCATAGGCCTCTCACTCTGCCTTCTGATATTCCCGTTTGTATACCTGATATTTGCTGATATCAACCTGGCCTTTGCCGTATCCGCGGCAGTCCTGGCGGCAGGGACTATGGCAACCACCATTGGGCTTCTTTTCCCCTTACTCTTCTCAAAGCTGGGGATGGACCCTGCACTTGGAAGTGGCCCCCTGGCCACAATATTCCAGGACGTCTTGAGCTTACTGGTATATTTCTTCATTGTTACTAAAATTGTTATATAAAAAGGGCCTCTCAATGGACAAAAGCGCACTCTATGGCAACGAAAAGGAAAAAAAGCAGCATCTTCATAATATTGAGTTCATCGCCAACGACACGGGGATACCTTATGACGACGTCGCACTCCTCTATGAAGTTGCTTTAGACAAGACTAGGAAAGGGGCTAAGGTTAAGGACTATCTTCCCATACTTGTCCCCAGAAAGGTAAAATACGTTTTGATGGCGAGACTTCATTTCAGGCATATAGGATAGCATGATGATGATTACATACAAAATAGCCCATCACACCCCTGGACGCATCAGACTTGATGTCCCCTTTATTAAGAGACTTTCCTCCGTCAAGGTCGAAGATATCCCACAGGTCATCAGAAACTTTTCCTTTGTTACATTCCCCCCGGCAATAATAGATATCCAGACAAACCCTATGACCGGAAGCCTTACACTCCTTTATAAGCCCAGTGAGATAGACATCATGAAGTTCATCGACTCCATGATCTCCGATATGGCTTCAAATGAAGAGGTGATAGGGTTTATTGAAGGTCTTAACGGGTAAACCATCTCTCGCCCCAAAAAATTAACCTATTCTTAACACAACCGTCACATCCCTGTAACACAAAACATTTATACTTGTCACTATGAGGATCAAAGTCATTGCAAACCCGACGGCAGGAAGAGGCGGGAAAAAGGCCATAGAGAAGGTAATAGAGTATATGAAAGGGAAAGGGGCAGAAGTAGACCTTTTCTTAACCCGAAAAAGGGGGGATGCCCTTCAAACGGCAAGTGATGCTCGCAATGAAAATGTTGACATAGTTGTAGGCGCAGGCGGGGACGGGACCATAAATGAGATCATAAACGGCCTTGCAGGCTCTGACATTCCGCTTGGCGTCATCCCTCTGGGGACTGTCAATGTATTCGCCCTTGAAACTGGTATCCCAATGGACCCTGTAGGGGCCTGCAACATCATTCTTGAAGGTTTGCCAAGAAAGCTAAACCTTGGAAGGGTCAACGGCCGCTATTTTCTCCTGATGGGGGGCGTCGGATTTGATGCATATGTGGTCTACGGGCTGGATATCAGGCTCAAACGGCTCTCAGGAAGAATTTCTTACATCCTGACCGCATTAGGGAGGGGATTGACCTATCGGTCCTCCCCTCTGGAGATAGAGCTTGACAACGGCCAGAAGGTCAACGGCTACGGGGCGGTAGTCGGCAACATGAAATATTATGGCGGCACCATGTCTATAACTCCATTTGCGGATATGGAACGTAACGACCTGGATGTCTGCATATTCAAGAGTAAGGGGTTCGGAAACATACTGAGGTATACATGGGGCGTCATTCAAAAGAGGCATCTGACTTACCCTGATGTTGAATATCACACGGTTAAGAACTTGAGGATAAAATCAAAAGGGAAGACTTACATACAGGCCGACGGGGACGTTGTGGGGCAGTTGCCGGCTGAGTTTTCAATAGCAGAGGAAGGCATAACAGTCATCCTTCCAAAGGAGGTCTAAAATGTCAGCAATAATAGAAACAATATACAAGTATGACTCTCTCATAAGCTACCGTCTGGGGGACCTTAAGTCGCACCGGTGGCTAAGGGACCTGATGGTTATTTCAAGTAAGCTGGGGGACGGCTCAATATGGCTCTTCCTGAGCCTGTCTTTGCTCTTGTTCGGAGGAAGAGAGGGACAGAAGGCTGTATTAATAGGAACAATATCGGTCATCCTGTGCGTGGCGATATTTAAGGCCATCAAGCATAGCACTACAAGGAAGAGGCCCTTTGAGACTTACGTTGACATGGAGATTATCCTTCCACCGCCTGATGAATACTCCTTCCCATCCGGCCACTCAATAAATGCCTTTGCCATTGCAACGGCAGCGGCCTGGTTTTTCCCGCTTCTGTTTATTCCGCTTTTCGTCATGGCGTCCCTGATCGCCATATCCAGGGTCTTTCTATCGCTCCATTATCCGACAGATGTCATCGTCGGGGGCCTCATAGGGATAGGGGTGTCCAGCACCCTGATATGGGTGATCGGATAGATGTATAAAAAAATATTGATCGCTACCATCGGCTACGGTTCAGGCCATAATATGGCGGCAGAGGCACTTGCAGAATCTGCCTGTCGTGACTTCCCGGGTTCGGATGTCCGGGTTGTAGATTTTTTGAGTTATGATGGAGGGCTGAGAGACAAACTAAGAAGCGCCTTCTATTTTTCAACAATCAAATTTACCCCCGGAGCATACCACTTCATTTATCAAAGTCTTGCCGACTATAAATGGTTCGCTAATCTTTTCTTCAGGCCTTATCTAAAGAAGATGGAAAAGTTTGTTAACAACTTTTCGCCGGACCTGATCATATCCACGCATGTCTTCTGCGCCATGGCTTCATCCCAGTTAAAAGCGAGATACCCGTCAATAAAGGCTGTTCATGGAGTCCTGACCGATTTCATGGACGACACATACTGGAACACCTGCCGCCTGGACTCCTTTTCTGTGGCCACTGAAGAACTGAGAGAGAGGATGATACTGAACGGCGTACCGGAAATGACTATAGAGGTGAAGCCCTTTCCTGTAAGGCAGGTTTTTCATAGAAAAGGGAACAGAAAGGAGCTATGTAGGAAAATAGACCCGAACCTGAAACCTGAAGCTTATACAGTGCTTGTCCTGGGAGGCGGAGAGGGGCTGGGAAGGATAGAAGATATTGTCGGGATATTAAAGGAGTTCCCTGTTCAGTGCCTCATAGTGACAGGCAGAAATGAAAAGCTGAGGCAGAGGCTCGACCTGTTAAAACAAAACAATCCTCGTCTCTTTGTATTTGGCTATATTGACAATATGTATGAGCTGATGGATATAAGCGATCTCTGCATTACAAAACCTGGAGGGGCTACGGTAGCTGAATGCCTGGTAAAGGGCCTCCCTATGATATCCTGCCGCCCTCCCCTTCCCGGCCCTGAAACGGAAAATATGACCTTTTTGAGCAGCAGAAATCTTGCTGAGCTCTGTCCAACAATGGATTCTCTTCGTAAAACGATGCTGAAAAGAATCGATGACATGATAAAGAACGTAAGATCCGATAATGGCCGCATTCCGCCGGTTGCGGGATGATATCAAAGGCATACTTCTTACCTTTTTTGAAACTGTAACCTAATCTTAATATTCCCGTAATAACGCCGTAACAATCCTTAACTATACTGGCCTCGTTCTCCCCTCCGTTCCTTCTGCTTCCTCTTGCCGATGCTACCGGTGGGATGAGGCAGGAGGGACAAAAAAAGTTCGGGGTTAAAGGAAGCATGGTGGGGTAAGCCTACCGATAGAAAACAGCCAATACCTTGGCATAATACCAAGTAAGCTTTCAATATTTATAATTTAATTGTTTGAAAACAACTTGGTATAAAATCTAAAATGAAAGGGGGTGAATAAATGAGGGTTAAAAGATACATCTCTTTAATTGGATTGCTTGTAGCCGGATTGATGAACGGTTGCGCAACTTCACAGACCGCCAAGGCGCCGGCAGAACCGACTGTCGAGTACTTCAAGCTGGACAGCGGGAAGCTCGCTCCGGGAAAGGTAAAGGCAAATGCCTACTTTGAGGTGCAGAAAGACGAAAAGATTTATGTCTTCGTCTCGCCTAAGGCAAAGGCTGCATGGGAAAATACAGGGAAGCTCGGCGGAAAGCCTGTAAGCGGTTTCGGTTATGGCCCGAACGGCGAAACAGTGATGTTCGAGTCAGAACTGGCACAAAAGGAATATGACAAGAGGCATGAAAGCAGTGAGGGGACTGTCCCAGATTTACGGGCGAAGTGAAACGGAGCCATAGAATCGGGACTGTCCCCGGCAAACAATTAACCAAAACAAAAGGAGAAAAG
>JAENJC010000006.1 GCA_016844545.1 Deltaproteobacteria bacterium
CGTCACATTTACAGGTAAATCAAGGGTCGACCATCATGTGGCACATCATATACATGAATCCCCACCTGTAATGACCGGCCCACTCGTTCTCCTTGCCTTTCTTGCCGCAACAGCTGGAGCGCTGGCATTACCTCCTGGTAACGGATTTATTCATCACTTCCTAGGTAATGTATTCGGTCATCATGAACATAATGTAACCGGCATAGCGGCGGAATTCTTCCATAAATTTGCCGCACTGGCCTCTGGAGAGCCAACAGCTCATGGACACCTTTTAGAATATTTCATGATGCTGGTCTCGTTGGGAATTGCGCTCTCAGGAATCGGCTTGGCTGCTCTTTTATACTGGGAAAGGTTTAGGAAATGGCTTAAAGTTGAGGCCATGAACCATGAAGACATTTCGAGGAGGTTCAGACTGGTGCACCAGACCTTTCTTAACAAATACTGGGTCGACGAACTCTATGATTTCCTATTCGTTAACCCGACAAAAAAGGCTGGGATAGAACTCTGGGAGTTTGACGGAAAGGTGGTTGACGGTGCGGTGAACGGTACTAGCTGGGTTGTACTGATAAAGGCTGAGATAACCAACTTCCTTGATAAATATGTCGTAGATGGAACTGTCAATGGTCTGGCGATGTTTGTGGATATCAAGAGTCGTGTACTTCGGAGGATGCAGACCGGCGACGCTCAGAACTATGCCCTTGTAATGTTGCTGGGTGTGGTGTTTATTATGGGTGTATATTACTTTTATTAAAGAAATTCCCGGAGGGGGATAGCTTGCTATCTCATGCAATGCATAGCTGTGTTGCATTCCAGCTTTAAACTATCGTTTGGAGGAACTGATGAACAACGTCCTTGGATTTCCTATATTATCGCTTATAATCTTTTTGCCCCTGATCGGAGCCATTCCGATCATGCTTTTTGTCCCCAAGCAGAAGGAGGAGTTGATAAGGTGGCTATCCGCAATTACAACATTCGGCACATTCCTTGTTTCCCTCATATTGATACCGAATTTCAATAACAATACCCATGAGATGCAGTTCGTTGAGAGACATTCCTGGATCCCCTCCATCGGGGTGCAGTATTTCCTTGGCATTGACGGGATCAGCTTTCTCCTCATCCTCCTGACAACCTTAGTCACCTTCATCGCAGTCATGTCATCATGGCATGCAATTGGAGAGAGGTTAAAGGAGTTCCATGTATCCATACTTATCCTGGAAGTCGGTATGCTCGGCGCATTCATGGCCCTTGATTTTATCTTTTTTTATGTATTCTGGGAGATCATGCTTGTTCCTATGTACTTCATTATCGGCATATGGGGTGGGCCGAGAAAGCTCTACGCAGCCATAAAGTTCTTCCTTTACACACTCTTCGGGAGCGTGTTCATGCTGGTTGCGATCCTTGCGCTGTTCTTTGTATACCATCACTATACTGGGGTTTATACATTCGAGATACTGAAATACATGGAGCTGAACTTCCCGTACAACATCCAGTGGTGGGTATTCCTGGCGTTCTTCCTTGGGTTTGCTGTAAAGGTGCCGATGTTTCCATTCCACACCTGGTTGCCTGACGCCCATGTGGAGGCCCCTACAGCGGGCTCCGTCATCCTGGCAGGTATTCTTCTTAAGATGGGGACATACGGATTTGTTCGATTCGCCCTTACTATTACACCTGATGCGGCCCAGACCTTTGTACCCTTCATAGTGACCCTTTCCCTTATAGCCATAGTCTATGCAGGTCTTATCTGCCTGGCCCAGAAGGACATGAAGAAGCTTATCGCTTATTCATCAGTCAGCCACATGGGTTTCATAACATTAGGCACCTTTACCTTTAACCCGCAGGGATTGGAAGGTGCTATCCTGCAGATGATAAACCACGGCCTTTCAAGTGCGGCCCTCTTTCTTATTGTAGGTCTTATATATGAAAGAAGGCATACGAGGATGATCAGCGACTTCGGCGGACTTGCTAAGGTAATGCCTGTGTATGCAGTCCTCTTCGCTGTGGCCACCTTCTCCTCCATCGGCCTGCCGGGGCTGAACGGCTTTATCGGAGAGTTCCTTGTGCTTCTCGGAGCCTTCAAGGTAAGCTATATCTGGGCGCTAATCGCCGCAAGCGGTATAGTCATAGGCGCGGCATATGCCCTCTGGCTTTACCAGAGGACTATGTTCGGAAAGCTGGAAAACCCGGAAAATATGAACCTTACTGATCTAACCTTTAGGGAGAGGTGGACACTTATACCTCTTGTTATCATGATGTTCTGGATAGGCCTCTATCCAAAGCCTTTCCTTGACACCATGCACGCGTCAGTCAACAACATAGTGCAGAGGGTCAACCCGGGATACACACCGGCGCTGGAGAGCTTCAAGGTTGAAAATAGTTCTATTCCTGCCGCGGACCATTTGCCCGCCGGGCACGTCAACATGAACGAACCGGCCGTCCCTGCGGACACAGCACACCATGCGGGACATTAAGGGTGCAGACTGTCGAATGTAAGGTGCGGAGAGGAATTCGCATTTGAAATAAGGAGTTTTTGATGACGCCGATACATATAGCATATCCTAATTTATTTGTGATCCTGCCGGAACTCATTCTGATGTGCTGGGTTTTTTTCATGATGATGGCAGACCTCTTTATTTCAAAGGAGAAAAAGGAGGTTAATGCACTTCTGGCCATTATAGGGATAATCCTGTCGGCGGCGGCTGTTTTTGTGGTCATGCCTTTAGGACATATATCGAGCTTTAACGACAGCATGGTATCAGACAGTTTTGCCCTCTTCTTCAAATTGCTGTTCTGCATAACCGCAGTCCTGACGATCCTTATCAGCAAAAAGTATATAGCTATTGAAGGGATGAACTGGGGAGAATATTACACACTTCTCCTTTTTGCCGTATCAGGCATGATGGTCCTTGTCTCTGCAACAGACCTGGTTACGATATACCTTGGGATGGAGTTTATGGCCCTGACCGTATATGTATTAACCGGATATCTGAGGCAGGATACCAGATCAAACGAGGCGGCCCTCAAGTACTTCCTGCTCGGGGCATTTTCTTCCGCCATAATCCTGTACGGAATGGTCCTGCTGTACGGTGTGACCGGAAGTACAAACATCTACAAGGTGGCTAGCTTCCTCGCTGCAAACGACAATTTTTCCAACCCTGTAATGATTGCCTCTGTCATCCTTCTTGTGGCGGGTTTTGCGTTTAAGGTAGCCGCAGTCCCATTCCATATGTGGGCTCCCGATGCATACGAGGGCGCGCCGACCTCCATTACAGCATTTATGGCGGTTGGTCCAAAGGCAGCGAGCTTTGCAGTCATACTAAGGATCTTCCTTATCGCCCTACCTTCGATGAAACCCCACTGGATCCCTATATTCTGGGGCATATCAGCTATTTCCATGTTATTGGGAAATATTGTGGCTGTGGCCCAGACCAATATCAAGAGGATGCTGGCATATTCCAGCATAGGCCATGCAGGCTTTATCTTCATGGGGGTCATCGCAGGCACAAAGATCGGCATCGCATCTGTCATGCTCTATATGCTCGTATACTCTTTCATGGCAATAGGCGCCTTTGCGGTTATAATACTTCTCCGCAAGACTGGAGTTAAGGGAGATGAGATCAAAGACTTTAGCGGATTTGCCAGAAAGTATCCATCTCTGGGCCTATGCATGCTCATATTCCTGATCTCCCTTATAGGGCTTCCTCCCACCGGCGGTTTCATAGGCAAGATGTACCTCCTTGCCGCAGCGGTAGAGGCTGAATATTACTACCTTGCGGGAATAGGTGTCCTTATGAGCCTGTTATCCCTTTTCTATTACATGCAGGTCGCAAAGACCATGTACATAGACGAAGAGATACCTGGCCAGCAGCTTGTATCATCAAATGCATTGACCTTAGTAGTCTACTTCTGTGCCGCTGCAACCCTTCTGATCGGCATGTTTCCCAACCGATTCATAACCTCAGCGTTGGCGTCGGTGCTTACTATGTAGTGCTATTCGTAGAACACTCGGTTCCTCACATATTAACCGGCCTGCAACTGACGGAATGAAGGTGGATAACCACCGGGAAGCAGGTTTTGAAGATAAGCCGACCGTCTGGGCAAAATTAGTGATCAGTTGTCAGTTGTCAGGGGTCAGTAAATATTTAACTGATCACCGGCCACTGACCACCGGCCACTTGCTTGTTCAGGCGGTTTTTTATTTCAAATACAAAACAAACTCAATAAGAGGAGGTTATTATGCCATTAGATCCAACCAAACATGCAGACTGGGAGATTGCGGAAGCGGCGGAAAAGAACATGAAGACTGTCTACCAGCTTGGAGAAGAGCTGGGGCTTGAAAAGCAGGAGCTCCTTCCCCACGGCCATTATGTGGCAAAGATAGACTATGCAAGCGTCCTGAAGCGCCTGGCAGACAGGCCCAACGGCAAGTATGTAGACGTCACGGCCATCACACCAACCCCGCTCGGTGAAGGTAAATCTACGACAACCATAGGCCTTGTCCAGGGACTTGGCAAGAGAGGGAAGAAGGTCATTGCAACCATAAGGCAGCCTTCCGGCGGGCCTACCATGAACGTGAAGGGTGGAGCAGCAGGCGGAGGACTTTCCCAGTGCGTGCCGCTAACACCTTTCTCCCTTGGCCTTACTGGCGACATAAACGCAGTGATCAATTCGCATAACCTTGGAATGGTTGCCCTGACATCACGTATGCAGCACGAATTTAACTATTCCGATGAGCAACTTGCAAAGCGTGGTCTCAAAAGGCTCGACATAGACCCCCGCAAGGTAGAAACCAAGTGGGTCATGGACTTCTGTGCCCAGTCCCTCAGGAATATAGTAATAGGCCTTGGAAACAAGGACGACGGGTTCATGATGCAGTCCGGGTTTGCCATAGCCGTCTCCTCAGAGGTCATGGCCATCCTTGCCGTAGCCAACGACCTTAAGGACATGCGTGAGAGGATGGGGAAGATAGTCCTGGCAACCAGCAGGAGCGGGAAACCGGTGACTGCCGAGGACCTGGATGTAGCAGGCGCGATGACAGCCTGGATGGTGGATGCCATAAACCCCAACCTCATGCAGACCATTGAAGGACAGCCTGTGATAGTCCATGCAGGGCCTTTCGCCAATATAGCCATTGGCCAGTCTTCCATCATAGGAGACAGGGTTGCCCTCAAGATGGCAGACTATGTTGTAACCGAGTCGGGGTTTGCTGCCGATATAGGATTTGAGAAGTTCTGGAACCTTAAGTGCCGCTACTCAGGCCTCAAGCCTCACGCAGCCGTCATCGTAGCCACAATAAGGGCTCTCAAGTGCCATGGCGGAGCGCCAATTCCCGTCCCAGGGAAACCAGTCCCTGACGAATACAAGGCAGAGAACGTGGCATGGGTCGAGAAGGGTTGCGAAAACCTCCTCCACCACATAAACACGGTCAAGGCATCAGGTATTAAACCTGTTGTCTGCCTGAACCACTTCTATACAGACAGAGATACCGAGGTTGCTGCTGTCCGTAAGATAGTTGAGGCCACAGGGGCAAGGTTTGCCCTCTCCAAACACTGGCAGTATGGTGGTGAAGGGGCGACCGAGCTGGCGGACGCAGTCATTGAAGCGTGCAACGAGCCAGGTGACTTTAAATACCTTTACGAGCTCTCTACGCCGCTCCGTGAGCGTATAGATAAGATAGCCAAGCTATCCTATGGCGCCGACGGTGTCGATTATTCCCCAGAGGCCCTTACAAAGGCCAAGGCGATTGAAGCAGACCCGGAACTTGCAAAGCTCGGCACCTGCATGGTCAAGACCCATCTGAGCCTCACGGATAACCCGAGCCTGAAGGGTGTGCCAAAGGGATGGAAGCTCTTCGTAAGGGACATCCTTACCTATCAGGGCGCCGGGTTCGTTGTCCCTGTGGCAGGGACAATCAAGCTTATGCCCGGTACCGCCTCTGATCCGGCATATAGAAGGGTTGATGTGGATGTGGAGACAGGAAAAGTCAAGGGTCTGTTCTAATCAATCTTTTTTAGAGACGCCCTGCCGGGGCGTCTCTGCTCTTTTTATCTCGCAAGTACCTTCAGCGCACCCTTAATCATCTCTTCAATGTCAGAGTCAGGGTTCTCCTTCTTCACCTTTTCCAGCGCCCCTTCAGCCTGGGGCCTCTTGTATCCAAGGTTAAGAAGGGCGGATATAGCGTCCTCAAGGACCTCGTCGCCTGTTGCCACAGGTTTGGCCTGAACACCTGGTTTCTCTTTGTGGAGCTTTAGGGCCTTGTCCTTAAGCTCTAAGACCATCCTTTCCGCAGTCTTCTTCCCGATCCCTGGTATTGCTGTAAGCCTCAGCAGGTTCCCGCTTAAGAGGGCAGACCTAAGTTCCTCAGGGGTAATTCCAGAAAGGATATTTACAGCAAGCTTCGGCCCGATCCCTGATACGCTCAACAGGAGCTGGAACATCTCCTTCTCGTCTGTCGTCAGGAATCCAAAGAGTTGCAAGGCATCCTCTCTGACATTGGTATATGTATGAAGGGTCACCTGGTTTTCTAAATCCGGGAGTTCATAGAAAGTGGAAAACGGGGTAAAGACCCGGTAACCGACGCCGCCTACGTCGATTATGGAATATTCCGGTGATTTATGAATCAGTCTGCCGCGTAACTGGGCTATCATTGGTCAACCTTCAAAAAGCTTTATAATTACAGACTAAACTCCAATGAATGTGCCGATCGCCTTCAAAAACTTTCTTACGTCGTCCAGGTGAGAGCGAACGATTCTATACATCTCAAGGTCGTCAATATCCCAGTATATATGCACCAGGCGGTTTCGGAATCTTGCCATCTGTATAAGGGTCTTGGTAAACTCTGCGTCAAATGCCCCTCTCTCCAACATAACCCGGAAGGTATCGGCATAGTCCTCCGGCGTCCTGAACCCGTTTTTGGATATTATATGATTGCAGATGTCTACAGCGCCTTCAATAGCTACAATAAGGTTGTACTTTGCGCTCCCTACCTTGTGCGTATCGGAAAGAAACTCTTTTTCGGAAAGCCTTTTCAGGTCTTCCAGCCTTTCCAGCGCTAACAGCACTTCTGATGTAATCTTTCTGACCTTGTCTGGATTAAACTCCAAGCCCCAATGCCTCCTTTAGGTACATCTTACGGAATGGCGCGAAGTCAAGGTAGTCAAGGGTCGTGGCTTCCACAAATTCCGTGCGCGCATCGTCATCGTTCACAATAATAGCCTTGCCATCCTTAATTACATTATATCTGAAAGATAAAGGCGCTGTGTTTAAAACCCTTACATCAACAGGGTAATGTATGGTTTCACCAAATCCGGCCTCAAGCTGAAGCTCCAGGTCCAGTGAAGAATCAGGGGAATCTTTAAGGTAGAGGCAATATCAATGTCTCTAAACCGGCCAGTTCTAATAAAGGAACCGTGCAGGTAGGCAACCGTCAGTTGAGGCATCTTCATAAGGCCCTCTTTAAGCTTAACCTTTATCAGAGCCCTTTCGTCTTCAGATAGTTCGTAATATTTTTCCATCATTATGGAATAATATTAACAGGTTAAAAGGGAGATGACAAGGGGATTTAGCGAGGATTCGCTTACCATTCATATCGCAAAGAGAATTATTATCCATTGGTGCACAAGGGCAGAACTTCAAAAATCATTTTTAAAAGATGAATAACGGCGGAGGCGCAAAAATAGATTTGTCACCTTTTACTCGATACTGTTTACCTTTTGCTATAAAAGTGTTTGTATGGAGTGAAGGAGTGAAGGCTTTGCCGGTGCTAACATGCAAGGCTTGTAGGAGAGGCTTGTAAAGTTTATAGGGAGCGGCCCCGGACGGTCGGATATAGATATCGAAACTGCCATAAAACAGATAGTAGATGAAGCCCTGAGTTCCGACCAGGTAATAGACATCTTCGATGCAGCAGGGATAAAGAAGCCTGAGATATCCATCCTCTCCGAGGAGTTCCTGATGGAGATCAAGGGGATGAAGCATCAGAACCTTGCCCTTGAACTGTTGAAGAAGATATTGAATGACGAGATCAGAGGCCGAGCAAAGACCAACCTGGTAAAGAGCAAGGCCCTCCTTGAGATGCTTGAGACCGCCCTCAAGAAGTATAACAATGGTCTGCTGACAACGGCGGAAATCATCCAGTTCCTTGTTGACGAGGTAGCTAAAAAGGTCAGGGAGCAGGACGAAAGGGAACGGGAGTCGGGTTTGTCAGTAGAAGAGTTGGCCTTCTATGATGCCCTTGCAGAAAATGAGTCCGCGGTAAAGGTATTGGGCGATGATAAATTGAGAATGATTGCGGTTGAAGTAGCGGAGAAGGTCAAGGCAAATATCTTCATTGACTGGACCATCAGGGAGAGCGCCAGGGCAAAGCTTATGGTGCTTGTCAGAAGGACCCTTAATAAATACGGTTATCCGCCGGACATGCAGCAGAGGGCCATGATACCGTCCTGGAACAAGCAAAGGCGCTGGCGGACCGTTTGTTGAAGGTGAGGGACATGGTTAACTACATATTAACTACAGTTTTTAGGAATGCCAAATATGTAGTTAATGGCTGTCAGCTAAGCGTAGCGAGGTCAAGGTACTTCGACAACACCTCAAGGTTCTTCCGCAGATGCTCCTCTTTATGCGGTTCTATGGTGTAGATGACGTCGCTGGTGCTATTCCTAATGAGTGAAAAGAACTTTGCGAAATCGATGTCCCCTTCTCCTGGCGGCAGGTGCTCGTCTCTTCCGCCATTATTATCGTGGATATGAACCTCTATCATCCTTTTCCCCAGTTGCCTGAACCACTCCTCTATGGTAACTTTGGAAAAAAGCCTGAAGTGGCCAACATCAAAGCAGTGGGCGAAGTGAGGGGAGTCTATTGCATTGAGAAGCTTTGTTATTGGCTCAGGTATGTCGTCGAATACATTTTCCATTGCAAGCCTTGTCCCCATCTTTCCTGCCCTCCTGACAATGGAGGGCCAGACTTCAAGGGAGTTTTTAAGCCACATATCCATGTTTCCGTCAAACCGCCATTTGTCATAACCGCCGTGAACCACTATAGCCGAAGGCCCGGCTATTTCAGCCATGTCCATCACCTGGTTCATTCTTTCAAGAACAACGGCCCTTATCTTAAGATCCGGGCTTCCTGGGCTCATATCCAGATAAGGGGCGTGAAAGGTAATTGAGAGGCCAGCTTTTTTCAATAGCTTACAGCTCTCGGCAAACTCCTCTTTTTTTATGGTATCAAGGACATTGCCGCTCAGGTATATCTCTGGATTCAAACTTAGTTCTATAAGGAAGCCTGTCCTGTCTTTCAAAAGGGGGTATGGGACGTTAACGTGGATCGGGGTTGTAAGCATGGACAGAAGTAGTTTAAGTCTTTAGAGAGGAAAATTCAATCCCTTTTTTTATACCCGGATGGGTATTATGCCTGAGCATTCAATAAGTGAATATTTGAATGCGGATTGGTATAATTTACCGCGAAAGTTATGATTAATCCAGACCAGGCAGTTGATGATGGATGGAGGTCTGTGGTATGTTATAATAATGCCGACTCACGAAAACAACAGAGCCAGATTAAAGCCTCTCCTTGACGACCTCTATAAAAAATATTCACTGTCCCATCTCGAATCAGACCCCGTCTATTTTCCTCACCAATACAAAGACCTTTTGGACATTGAGATAGTAGGCCTTATCTCCTCAGCCCTGGCGTATGGAAAGGTTGACCTCTTCAAACCCAGGATCGCATATATCCTTGAAGTAATTGGGAAGTCCCCCTCTGCATATATCAGGAGCTTTGACCCGGCCGGAGAAAGGAGGTTTGATTCCTTTGTCTATCGCTTCAACAGAGGGCCCGACATAGTCCACCTCCTCCATGTAATCCAGCTGATTATAAAAGACAGCGGCTCCATAAAGGGCTTTTTCCTGAAAGGATACATGACTGACGATCCTGATATAGAAAGGGCCCTCTCTTCATTTGTTAACAGGGTACTCGAAATGGATTGCATGGAGGCATTCCCTGACGGAAGACTCTCCGACGGCTTCAGGCATCTTTTCCCTACTCCGGGAAAGGGGGGGTGCAAGAGGCTTAATATGTACCTCCGCTGGATGGTGAGGAAAGACAGCATAGACTTCGGCCTTTGGAAAGAGATTCCTTCGTCAAAACTCATAATGCCGATAGATACCCATGTGGCAAGGCTCTCCAGGTATCTCGGACTTAGCAAAAGAAAGAGTGTGGACTGGAAGATGGCAAAGGAGGTGACTGAGGCATTAAAGATGCTTGACCGGATGGACCCTGTTAAATACGACTTTGCTTTATCAAGACTTGGGATTCTAAACGAATGCCCTGCAAAAAGGGATGAAAGCAAATGCTGGGAGTGCGGGATAAGAGGGGTGTGCGTGCGCCCTTAGTGGCCAGATAGCGATTCAGGTATCATGTTTTCTCAGGTGGTTGAACTCAAATAGAATGTTCCCAGGATTCACGCTCACCTGTTCAAAATCTTGCCTACTGTTTCTATTATATCCCTGATATCAGCGGGCTTTATTAAATATTTGAGGTTGTTCTCCCTGAAAAATGATATATTTTTCGAATCATCAGCAGACGAATAGAAAAGGATGCGTTCCTGTAAATTAGGATAAAGCTTTATTGCCTCCTTATAAAAATCGATCCCGCTCATGAGGGGCATTTCCACATCCATTACAACAGCTGAATAGTATTTTCCCGCCATCTTTTCAAGGGCCTTTTTACCATTATAGGCATGATCTATTGTACCTTCATTCTCAAGCAAGAGCGAAAGCAACGCTACAATCGCCTCAGAATCATCCACTATGAGTAGATTTTCCTTCCATACAGGCCTCAATTTTCTCAGTTTTTCATGAACTGAAAGTAAGTTCGGGTATTGCTCTATTAACCTTTCAATACTTCTTTTATGTTGCTGAATCTTGGCAACTATCGGGATGATTTTACTTGAACACCCCCTGAAGCTGTCAACTATATATAGGAAGATGTCGTTCCACTCAGAGAGCTCGGCAGTAATTATAAAATCAAAAACATCTGCCTTTGTCACTCTTCCCTCGCCTATCTTTTTCTCGATGTCTATAAAGGGGAGTTCAATCCTTTTCATTGTTTCATCATCTACTGCTATCTTGAAATCAGGTACCTGCTCCATTTTTTTTATGCACTCAGAAACATCTAATGCAACTTGTTTGTGATAGCTTTCCTCGGAGCTTAATTGACGTAGAAATTCAGAAAATTCCTTGTCGTCTATAAAGATATCTGCTGATCTTTCGTAGATACTTTCAGCCTTCTCCTCAATATGCATAAGCCATTCAACAATACTATTCATATAAACTCCTTCAAGATTAATGTAAGATTAAAGATACCTAAGGTTTTGGAGCTATGGTATTGGACATCTTGCCGTCTCGTCCATCTCAAGTATACAGCCACCAATCCGATCCTTTTTTATTCGCAACTTTGACCGGATTCTCCATATCAACCACAAAGGTCTTGTTTCCTCAATGCAAACTGGAAGAAGCAAGCTTTTCTACTCATTGAGGAAAGATCTTAGGGAATTCTTCATCACTTCAACCGGAGCCTTTTGGCCAGTCCATATCTCAAGGCTTATAGCCCCTTGGTATACGAGCATTCCAAGCCCGCCTAAGGTCTTGCGCCCTGCCCCTTGAGCTTTTTTTAAAAATTGTGTCAGTGGCGGTTTGTAGGCTATGTCCGAGATGAGGACATGGCGGGAAGTTGAGGCCAAATCTACATCTGGAGCCCCTCCCTCTAATCCCATTGATGTTGTATTAACGATCAGGTCAACAGAGGATAGGATTTGACGATTGTTAAGATATGAGAGGGGAGCGGTTTTAATCTGTATATGTTTGCGCCTGCATATCTTTGCATAATTAACCTTAATTTCTTCCGCTTTTTCAATAGTGCGATTGGCGATAATTATTTCGGATGTACCATTCAAGAGCAGTCCTGCGATTATTCCCCTGGCGGCACCGCCAGCCCCTATGACCAGGATGGTTTTACCTTTAGGGTCAAACCCGGCGTCTTCATGCAGCGATCTGATGTAACCCGGCGAGTCTGTATTGTATCCTTTCAAGCGCCCATTCTTGTTAACGATGGTGTTGACGGCGCCGATAAGCTCAGCATCTATATCTATCTCATCCAGAAAAGGGATAACTGCTTCCTTATATGGGACAGTGACGTTGACGCCGGCCAAACCCAATGCCTGCATCCCTTTCACAGCTGACTCAAGACTTTCAGGCCTGACCTCGAAGGGGATGTAGATATAGTTCAGTCCCAATGCCTCTAAGGCGGCATTCTGCATCAAAGGGGAGAGTGTGTGACTGACAGGATATCCGAAGATGCCAACGACCTTTGTTTCCCCTGTAATCTTCACTGAAGCCCCTCCGGCATATTGCTGCTGCCGAACATTATCTCTCCGACTTGCTGCTTAAGTCCGGGAGTTCTTTTTCGAATGGCCGTAAGGGTTCAGGGTGTTACGGATGTTGTTCAACCCATTCCTCACCGCCTATGGCAGTTTCCTTCTTCCAGATGGGGGTAATCCTTTTAAGCTCATCTATAGAGAATTCGCAAGCATTAAACGCCTCTTTCCTATGCTCTGCTGCGGCAACTATGAGTACAATGTTTTCACCAATCCCTATTTTACCTATCCTGTGGACTATGGAGACCTCTATGGCCCCGAACTCTTTAATGGCTCGTTCCCTTATTTCATTTAGTTTTCTCTCCGCCATCACCGGGTAATGCTCAAATGACAGGCCGCTTATATCCTTTCCTTTTGAGAAATCCCTGGCAGTGCCCAGGAATATCGCAATACCGCCAATCCTCTTTGAGCCTTTTTTTATCCGTTCTATCTCTTCATCTACAGAAAAGTCTTTTTCCTGAATCCTGACCACTGTTTACCCTCCTGAAAAGGGAGGGATAAAGGCAACCTCATCCCCGTCTTTCACTAATGTCCGCATCCCTGCCATCTCATGATTTACCGCAATCATTGCCTTGAGGCTCAATAATATTTCAGAAATCATCGGGTTATCTTTATCGAGTGCCTTAAGTATGTCAGCCACACTTCCGCCCTTAGAATCAAGGATCACCTCTTCCTTCCCAACCCTTTCTTTTATGCCGGCAAAAAACCTTATTTTTATCATAGATATCCGTTAATTTACTTATTTTAGGGCTGTTTGGTGGTTTAGTCAATATTTATTTGGCTGGTTGTTTGGCTGGAGTTATCGCCCTTCTGCCGATATCCTTTCTGTAATGCACGCCGTTCCACGTTATCTTTGAGACGGCCCGATACGCCTCGTTGATAGCCTCTCTAGTATCGCTGCCTAATGCAGTAACGCCAAGCACCCTTCCACCATTCGATACAACCTTGCCATTCTTTAAGGCTGTCCCTGCATGGAACACCATTACTTCTTCCATCCGGGCTGCTTCCTCAAGCCCCTCTATCTCATCACCTTTTCTGCAATCCCCAGGGTATCCTCCCGCTGCCATGACAACGCACACCGAGGCCCTGTCGTCCCACTCTATGTTTATGACTGAAAGCCTCTCATCTATTACAGCCTCCATAACTTCCAGGATATCGCTATTCATCCTCATCATAAGGGGCTGTGTCTCCGGGTCCCCAAATCTTGCATTGAATTCCAGTACCTTCGGCCCATTTCTGGTTATCATCAGCCCTGCATAGAGGACGCCCTTGTATGGC
>JAENJC010000007.1 GCA_016844545.1 Deltaproteobacteria bacterium
GTCGAGGAATTTGTAAACCGTTTCAGGGCCAAGGCAAGCAAGGCCAAGGCCGTTCAGTCCAGGATTAAGGCCCTTGACAGGATGGGGCAACGTGAAAAGCTTGCTGACATAAGGACCCTTGATTTTGAATTCAACGCAGCCCCTTTCAACGCAAAGCACCTGGTAACTGCGGAAGATATCTCCTTCTCTTATAAACAGGAAGACCCTCCTCTCTTCGACGGAATAAACCTCTCTGTGGGAAAGAACGACCGTATAGCCATTATAGGAAAGAACGGGAAGGGGAAGACCACCCTTTTGAATATACTGTCATTATAGGAAAGAACGGGAAGGGGAAGACCACCCTTTTGAATATACTGTCAGAGGAGCTTCGGCCCAGGAGAGGCACTGTCAGCCATCATCCTAATACCAAGACTGCCTATTTCGGCCAGACCAATATCAACCGCCTGGCCCCTGGAAAGACCATCGAACAGGAGATAATGGAGGTACATCCAGACCACAACAGAGGGGTCGCCAGAAGGATAGCAGGGATCATGATGTTCAGCGGGGATGCCGCCCTGAAAAAGATATCGGTACTCTCAGGCGGGGAAAAGAGCAGAGTGTTGCTGGGAAAGCTCCTCGTCACCCCTGCCAACATTCTTCTTCTGGACGAGCCGACCAATCACCTTGATATGGATTCGATAGACTCCTTAACAGAGGCCATTGACGCCTTTGAAGGGGCTGTCATCATAGTCACCCACAGTGAGCTGATACTCCATACCATTGCAACAAGGCTCATAGTCTTTGACGGCGGGGAGGTCAACCTGTTTGAAGGGACATACCAGGACTTCCTGGATAGTGTCGGATGGAAGGACGAGGAGAACACTGAGGCGCCAGGCGGCAAAAAGAAGGGGATGCCTGGTAAAAAGGTGGTTGGCGACAAGGATCCCAAGAAGGTAAGGGCCGAACTTGCAGCCAGTCGCACCAAGGTTCTTGGGCATCTTCAAAAAAAGATTGCAGATATAGAGACAGCCATTGTGCAGCTGGAAAAGTATATGGAACAGGACAGCCAGGCCATTCAGGAGGCATCGGAAAAGGGAGATGGAGAGGCCATCTCCACCCTGTCAATATCTATCCATGAATCCACCGAGAAGATCAATTCCCTTTTCAAAGAACTGGAGATACTTACTATTGAACACGATACAAAGGCTAAGGAGTTTGACGAAAAGGCCGGAGCACTACAGTAAGGTTCTGCTTAAGCGGCATGCAGCTTTTTGGCACGGCCGGTTGAGCGCTTTGTGAGGCGTTGGGTTGAACGAGTGAGATCAAGAAGTGCTCTCAATGCCTCATTTACTGCTGTTGAGGTATTGAACGCTTTGGCTACATCCGGCTCAAGAACAACAATATTAGCTCCCTCTTCGGCTAACCGTTTGTGGTATTTACCCCGGATAGCTTTAGAATAATCGAAATCGTATTCGGGACGTAATTCATCACTTACTTTTTCTGTTTTAGTTTTCATGTCTTGTCCTTTCCCGCGCGGTAGCAGGTCGCGCGCTTATGATGCGTATAGTTTTGCCTCTATCGGTATGTGAAACCACAAGCAAACGTCCGAGGGAGGAGAAGCCTACGGTAATTAGCCTGTGCTCACCGATTGAATGGTCATGGTCATCAAAAGTAGCTGATAAAGCATCATTAAACACCGTCGAGGCTTCTTCAAAATGGACGCCGTGCTTTTTAAGGTTCCTCTTTGCTTTCTCAGGATCCCACTCGAATTCCATTACTACCGCCCTTTACCTGTTGGTGAATATTATATCAGAAAACGACTGACTAATCGCCATTTAAGTATTAGGTATGGTGTCCCCAGAATACGGGAGAACGTCAGGCATCAGCGGTCCCGCAAGGCGCGTTCACGCGCCTTGCGGGGTACGCTGGATGCCTTTGTTGGCTCACTTGTCTTGTTCTCTTGCTTAGCTTCGTCGAAGTCCGTATTTGGGAGGACGAAGTCTTCACCGAAAAGTTCACGATATGTTGCCAAGAATTCCGGTCTATGCCGGAATTCCTTGAATAGGGGCCAGGAAGAGTAATCAACGCGCGTAATAGACCCGCTGGCTCCGATAGCTTTCATCATGCGCACGGCATCGGCATGCCGATGCTCAAGCACTGCGACAGCCAACTTGTATTTCTCCTCTGATGCCGACCAGTCATAGCTCTTAAGAATGCTCAGCGCTTGCTCTCTCTCACCAGAGAAGTTGTGAGCTATTGCAAGGTTGATGAGGTTCATGCAGCGGAACTCCTCCGATGCTTGCTTTTTCAGAGTGTCAACAGCGAAGTGAAGCAGTATCTTTGCCAGAGAATAGCGCTCTTCTGCAAGAACGTCGTATGTCGTCAAGTGCAAAGCATTGTCAGCCTCTCGCAACTTATCTGGCTGCAATTTTCGCCACAAGACGTGACCGAGTTTGACACCGACTTCCAACACGCATTCAACTGCTTGCGAGAAGTAATCCGGCGTCACATCAAGCTCAGCACCAACCTTCACCTTGTCTGGTAGAGCGACGCCGTGCTTTCCGCACACTGCAAGGTACTGGGATGAAACGACCCCATCGCAATGCACAAAGAGGTTCCGCCTCTCTGTTATCTCGACAAATCGCTGCCACGCAGGCAGGTCCTTGCGTAACTGCAAACCAAATCGCGACTCCATCCAATCAAACTGAGCGGCATGACTATCGCGTATAACAGTTTCCACTTCCTTTTCGATGATGTACTCACGGGCCGCCTCAACAGATGAAAGAGCTACGAGTTCCGTGAACGTCAACGGCCGTTGGGATGCATTCAGCAATTCTGGCTTGACGTAAAACGCCACACGGAGAAAGCGTCCCAGATACGCATCATAGCGGTGCACCAGGGAACTCAGGAAAATACGAGGCACGTTTCGCAGGGCCAGCGCGCACGAGAGCAGGTCTTTCTGATGACGCTTGAACGATGTAAGGTCTTCCGGTTTGATTCGGTAGGATTCGGAGCCGTCCTCTTCCACGCTGTGGACGCCCTTTGCCTTCATGAACGCGGTAAAAGACTTTGCCGCTTTGTCCATCGCTTCGCCCATCGTCTTCATCGTCATGTCAGTCGCGCGAGCCAAGCTCTCCACTTGTTGCACGAACTGCTGGACTTCCGAACCGAAGGATGCGGGGCGACGCGGTTGGTCCGAAGAAGACTTGGTAGGACTCTTCGATGAACGGTTCTGCTTGCGTTCGTCTCGCTTGGGATTCATATATCCTTTCCTACCTCAGAGAGCCAACCGGTTATTATCTGAACGGAACCCGCCCCGCTAACATCCGATTTAGGATGTAAGTCACTGCTTATCCAGTTAGTATACAGGTATAGACTTTATCACGATTTTTTTATTGGTTCAAGCAAATTTCAAAAACCAAGTTGACATATGAGGCTCCAGCAAAGGTCCGAATCTACCCTTCGACAAGCTCAGGGTGAAGGGTGGCCGGGTTTGAGCCCACCGCAATATCAGACAGGCGGCGGGCATTACACGCCCTACTTGGCCCCTGTCGCCGCTGAACCGGGACAGTCCTCCTCTCTTACCAGGCCTTCCTTATGGTTTTCAATCCCGTTAGATAGTCTTCGTAATCAAGATTTGCCTCAACTCCGTATTCTTTGAAGATATCCATCATCTTGGAGATCGGCACCCCCGCAATCTTTGCGGCCTTTTCAATCGAGGCCTCGGATTTCTTATATTTCCCTATGGCAAGCATTACCCTGCCAAGATCCACAAGCTCCCTGACCGCTTTTGATATGTCTTCCTTCTCCTCTTTCGCAAGGGCAGAGAGAAACCTGTAGTCCTCATTGCCTATACGTATGCTCAATGTCTTTGCCTGCATATAATCAACCCTCCTTTATCTGCCTCATTGCATCATCAATAATAGCTTTACTATACCTCCCGATAGATTGCAATTTCTGGAGCTTTATAACGGCAGCACTCCTGTCAATCAGCCCTTTTTCAAAGGCCCTTATTAAAACGGCGATTGCCGTAATGAATTCAAGCTTAAGGAACTTGCTTGCCCTGATAGCGTTACGATCATCCGTAGCTATTGCCGCCGCTCCTTCTTGGATGGCGAGAAACAAGGCTTCTGCTTCGCCAGCCTCAATATTGAAATCCTCCATAAGCTTTTTAACTGCGCCGCCATGCCCTATCTTTACGACTTCTATCTTATTTCCGGCAATTAAACCTGTAATAAGAGGGGTCTCTTCTTTTCCTTTTATGCATACTTCAGCGCGAACCATCTCAGGAATCAATAACCTCCCTTTGTAATCAGATATGAACAACTCCAACATCTCTATTTTTGCCAGGAGGATTAAGGTTGATGAGTCAAAGACTATCATGATGATAATGTATGACAATCGTATGACATTGTCAAGAAAATACGCCCCGAATAGCTGCCCGAATCTATGTCGGGATTTGGATACCCCTCCAGGATTTACTTTGCCCTTCAACTCTGCTAATCTGAACCTATATGGAAAACCTTACACCAGCCATGAGGCAGTACTGGGAGATAAAGGAAAGGTACCCTGATTCGATCCTCTTCTTCAGGATGGGTGACTTTTATGAGATGTTCTTTGACGATGCAGTTACCGCGTCAAAGGTCCTTGAGATAACCCTTACGAAGAGAGGGAAGAGCGGTGGGGACGATATCCCACTGTGCGGCGTCCCTTATCATGCCGCAGACGGCTACCTGGCCAAGCTTGTGAGACACGGTTTCAGAGTGGCTGTATGCGAGCAGGTGGAGGACCCGAAGACCGCCAAGGGGGTGGTCAAGAGGGATGTCGTTCGGGTTGTTACCCCTGGGACAGCCACAGATTCCCAGAACCTGGACGCAAAGAGCAACTCGTTCCTTATGGCTATCCATAAAACAGACGGGAAGTTCGGTCTGGCCTTCCTTGATCTGACAACAGGCGAGTTCCTTGTCACTGAACTTTCCAATATACAATCTCTGAGAGATGAAATAGGCCGCCTTGAACCAAAGGAGGTTATCGTCTCTGAAGGAGATGATGAACAGGTCGGCTTTCTTCGGGATGCCCTTGACGGGGTGGTTATAAATCGGCTTCCAGCTGACAGGTTTGATCACGACAGGGCATTCAGAAGCATCACAGAACATTTCAAGGTTATCTCCCTGGACGGGTTCGGCCTGTCAGGACTTAAGGCCGCGACATCGGCGGCAGGGGCGGTGCTTTACTACATAAAGGACACCCAGAAGGTTGAGACCCTTCCAATAAGCGGGATCAGGAGATACAGCCTTGATGACTACCTTTTTATAGATGATTCGGCGAGAAGGAACCTGGAGCTGGCATCTAACCTCCAGAACGGCGGGAAGAAGGGGTCTCTCCTGGGACTGATTGACGAGACAGTGACGTCCATGGGGGGGCGGAAGCTGCGGAGCTGGCTCAACTATCCGCTGATGGATGTAGACAGGATAAATGAAAGGCTCGATGCAGTCACAGAGTTGAAGGAGCGGCAGCTTGTCAGGGGGAGGCTTCGGGAGACCCTTGGAGGGGTTTATGACATAGAGCGCCTCAACTCCAGGATAACCCTTGGAAGCGCCAACGCCAAGGATATGGTTGCAATGGCCTCCTCTCTGAAGAGGATACCTGAGATAAGGGAAACCCTGAAGGCAGAGAGAAGCGAGGAGCAAGGAAGGCTCCTCATGGATGTAATAGAGGGGCTGGATGACCTCCCTGATGTGGTGAAACTCATAGACAATGCCGTTGCGGAAAACCCTCCATTTATACTCAGGGAAGGCGGTATCATAAGGGACGGTTACAATCAGGAGCTGGACGACCTGCGCTCTATCAGCAGGGATGGTAAGGGTTATATAGCAAGGATTGAGTCAAGGGAAAAGGAGCGCACAGGGATAAACTCCCTGAAGGTTCGTTACAACAAGGTCTTTGGTTACTATATAGAGGTCACCCAGGCAAACCTTTCCGCCATTCCTGCGGATTACATAAGAAAGCAGACCCTGGTAAATGCCGAAAGGTTCATAACACCTGAGTTGAAGGAGTACGAGGCAACGGTACTCACGGCTGAGGAGAGGATAAGGGAGATCGAGTATCGCCTCTTTCAGGAGGTAAGGGAGAGGGTTGCGACGGAATCGGCCCGGATACAGAAGACATCGGAAGGCCTGGCAATAGTTGATGCCATAGCCTCTCTGGCCGAGGTGGCAGACAGGTTTAACTATACAAGACCTAAAATATCGGACTCCGGTCCTCTTCGGATAGTAAGCGGAAGGCATCCTATCGTTTCGAGCATCTCCCGTTCCAACAGGTTCGTCCCGAACGACACATTCCTTGATTCCGATGAAAACCAGATAGCCATCATCACAGGCCCCAATATGGCAGGGAAATCCACATACATACGACAGGTGGCCCTCATCACCATCATGGCCCAGATGGGGAGCTTCGTCCCAGCCGAGGAGGCCGAGATAGGGGTGGTGGACAGGGTTTTCAGCAGGGTCGGGGCATCGGACGACCTCTCCAAGGGGCAGAGCACATTCATGGTGGAGATGACGGAGACAGCCAACATCCTGAACAACGGCACATCGAAAAGCCTTATAATCCTTGATGAGATAGGTCGGGGGACATCCACATTTGACGGACTGAGCATTGCCTGGGCAGTGGCAGAATACATTTCCGACAGGGTAAAGGCAAAGACACTCTTCGCCACTCACTATCACGAGCTTACAGACCTGGCCCTTCTCAGGGAAAACATAAGGAATTTTAACGTAGCTGTAAGGGAGTGGAACGACCAGGTAATCTTCCTGCACAAGATAGTACCAGGAGGTGCAGACAGGTCTTACGGCATTCATGTGGCCAGGCTGGCCGGCCTCCCCCAGGAAGTCCTGGGAAGGGCCAGGGAGATACTCCTGAACCTTGAGAAAGGGGAATTCTCTTCCGAGGGAATGCCGAAGCTGGCTCAGACAAAAAAAGGCAGGGGCCAGTTAGAGGCGCAACTGCCGTTGTTTGCCCAAAAAGATATACTCAGGGATGAGCTGAGGGCGGTTGATGCAAATAACATGACCCCTCTTCAGGCACTGGCAAAACTTGAGGAACTCAAGAGGCTGATTTGATTCAGGTTCTATGTTGACAATAAGTCCGCAAGGTGGCATTCTTACAGCATGGAAAATAAACTGACTCACTTTAATTCAGATGGAAGGGCAAGGATGGTGGACGTGTCCGCCAAGGAGGCAACCGAAAGGGTTGCCGTAGCAGGCGGGAAGGTGCGGATGCAGCCCGATACCCTTAAGCTCATACAGGCAGGGAAGATGAAAAAGGGAGATGTACTCGCAGTCGCCCAGGTAGCCGGGATCATGGGGGCAAAGAAGACATCGGAACTGATCCCCATGTGCCATCCTCTTTTTCTAACGTCCGTAGATATAACCTTCAGAGAAGATGCCGCCTTGGATTTAGACGGCCTCGTATCCATCCATGTAGAGGCCAGGGTCAAGACCACTGGCCAGACAGGGGTTGAAATGGAGGCCCTCACCGCAGTCACCACGACACTCCTTACCATATACGACATGTGCAAGGCCATTGATAAAGGGATGGTATTTGAGGATATATCCCTTCTGTCCAAGACCGGCGGGAAGTCTGGAGAGTACAGAAGGAAGTAAATTATGGCTATAACAGACTCCTACAACCGAAAGATTGATTATCTCAGGATCTCCGTGACCGACAGGTGCAACATGCGCTGCGCCTACTGCATGCCGCTCGAAGGGATCAAGCTCATTCCGCATCATGAAGTTCTTCATTACGGGGAGATAAGGGAGATAGTGAAGGCTGGCGCACTCCTTGGCATAAAGAGCATCCGGCTTACTGGCGGCGAGCCTACCATAAGAAGGGACCTGTCAAGGTTCATCTCCATGCTTAAAGAGGTTGAAGGGATCGAAGAGGTCACCCTGACCACCAACGCCCTCCTTCTTTCAAAACTGGCACAGGAGTTCAAGGATGCGGGACTGGACAGGGTCAATATAAGTCTCGATTCGCTGAAACCGGAGAGGTTCTCTGAGATAACCAGAGGCGGGGACCTGAAGGCGGTACTGGAAGGGATTCAGGCCGCTCTCGATGCCGACCTTTCGCCGGTTAAGCTGAACGTCGTGGTCATTCCCGGCTTTAACGATGACGAGATAGAGGATATGGCAGCCTTGAGCATCGAAAGACCTCTTCATGTACGCTACATCGAATTCATGCCCATTGGAGACCAGAGGCTTCATAAAGAGAAGAAGTATATCAAAACCGCTGAACTGGTTGAGAGATTGAAAAAAAAGTTTGAGATATCAGTTGCGAATAAGGGTGCGGGTATGGGGCCTGCCAGTTCGTACAGGATCAAAGGCGCGAAAGGTACCATCGGTTTCATAAGCTCCATAAGCGAGCACTTTTGCAGTACCTGCAATCGGCTCAGGCTTTCTTCGGACGGCTGGCTCAGGTCATGTCTCTTCAATGAAAACCTGGCCGTTGACATGAAGACCCCTCTCAGGAACGGCGCATCCCTGGATGACTTGAAAGAACTGTTTATGAAGGCCGCAGGGATAAAACCGGTTGGACATGAACTGGATACAAGAGGTTCACTTGATTTCAAGAGGACCATGTCACAGATAGGGGGGTAGGATAAAATTTCAAATCTTTCAAATTATAAACCTTTCGGAAGACCTACACTGGCCGAGATAGATCTGGATGCCCTTGGTTATAATTACAGAAAGATAAAAGAAAAGGCAGGGGACAAAAAAGTACTTGCCGTTGTAAAGGGCAACGCCTATGGACATGGCGCTGTGGAGGTTTCAAGTGAGCTGGAAAGACTTGGAGCCGAGATGTTCGGTGTCGCCATCCTCCCTGAAGGGGTTGAACTAAGGAATGCTGGGATCAGGAGGCCGATACTCCTTCTGAACGGCATATTCCTCGGAGAAGCTGAATATGTGCTTAAGCACGACCTTACCCCTGTTATCTTTTCAATAGATACCGCCCTAGAGATTTCCAATGAGGCTGCTAAGGCTGGAAAGACAGTACCTGTGCATGTAAAGATAGATACAGGGATGAGGAGGCTTGGGGTCTTGCCGGACGATGTAGAGCAGTTTTTCGGAAGACTCAAAAAACTGAATAATATAAAGGTTGAAGGTCTCCTCTCCCACTTTGCAACAGCTGATAGCAAGGACAGAGGGTTCATGGATGAGCAGGTCGGTGCTTTTTCTGATGTAGTCGGGAAAATCAGGTCTATGGGGTTTTCCCCTGAGTATATCCATATAGCCAACAGTGCCGGTATAATTGCAGACGATCTCCCTGATTATCTCAACATGGTGAGGCCTGGAATAACCCTTTACGGCTCCTACCCCTCTATCTGGTTCCGGGATAAGATAGACCTTAAGCCGGTCATGACCCTTAGAAGCGGGATAGTCCAGATAAAGAAGGTTAAGAAAGGTGAGAGTGTAAGTTATGCAAGGAAGTTCACGGCTGAGATAGACAGCGTTATAGCGGTGGCGCCGATAGGATATGCAGACGGGTATCCGAGGCACCTTTCCAATATTGGTGAGGTAATAATCAGGGGGATGTCCGCTAAAGTTGCAGGGCTTGTATGCATGGATCTCCTGATGATAGATGTATCCGATATCCCTGAGGTATCTGTAGGTGATAAAGTGATTCTGTGGGGTGCCGGGATGCATGTTGACGAACTGGCAAGGAAGTCGGGAACCATTTCATACGAACTGTTTTGCAGGGTCTCAGGGAGGGTGCCGAGGGTCTACATTAGTGGTCAGTAGTCAGTTGTCAGTGGACAGAAGTAGAAGTGTCTGGCGCTGACCACCGACCACCGGCCACCGACCACTATCATTATGTTGCGACTTTTTCACATACTTGGTTCAAAGATCATCCGCTTTATAGAAGAGGCTGGGAGGATTGTCCTCCTCCTTTTCCAGACCATAAGGTGGGCTGTGCGGCCGCCCTATGCAGTCAGGGACATACTCCGGCAGATGGAGCAAGTAGGGGTCAACTCCATGCCCGTTGTTCTTATTACGGCTACATTCACAGGGATGGTTCTGGCGCTTCAGAGTTATACAGGTTTCAAGAGGTTCAATGCGGAATCGCTGGTCGGGACGGTTGTGGCCCTTTCTATGACGAGGGAATTAGGCCCTGTTCTTACAGGCCTGATGGTTTCGGGCAGGGTCGGGGCCTCCATGGCGGCGGAGCTTGGGACCATGAGGGTTACTGAGCAGATTGACGCCCTGCTTACCCTTGCAACCAATCCTGTCAAGTATCTTATAGTCCCCAGATTCATTGCTGCCCTGATAGTTCTTCCGGTTCTTACTGTTATTGCCGATATTGTCGGTATTGCTGGCGGCTATTTCATAGGTGTCAACCTCCTTGGTGCAAACCCTACTGTTTATATAAAGAGGACCAAGGAGTACCTGGAGATGGATGATATATACGGCGGACTCCTGAAGGCCGCAGTGTTCGGGATAATAATTGCCCTTATTGGCTGCTATCAAGGGTTCTATACAAAGGGAGGGGCCGAAGGGGTCGGCATAGCCACCACCAGGGCCGTAGTGTTGTCTTCAATGCTTATACTTATTTCAAATTACTTTATAACGGCATTTCTGTTCTGAGTTGTTTCCATCATGGAATCTCTTCCCCTTCAAGGGTTTATGCCCTGTGGGTAGAGAATTAAGATGGGGATGGGGTATGAAAAAGGAGCTTCTATGAAACATATCTTTGCGTTTGTTGTTGCCATCCTTCTTACGGGCGCATTTTTTGGAATTGTGAATGCCGGGCCAGCCAGCGAATGGGTATCCCTTTCTTCCGACGCTGAGAGCGAATTAAAGCAGAAGATCAAGTCCGAGGTGGAAAAGAGGGACACATTTTCCACTTCGCAGGAAGAGTCGGCGAATCTTCGGACTGTAGAGGAAGAGAAGTCGAAAGAGGACTCCGGGTATAAAAGCTCGATTGCCGCCCTTACCGTCGAATTCAATAAATATAAAAAGGATAGAGACGGTCTAACTACACAGTTTCAGGCCGCCTCAACCGAATTTGAGGAGTTGCAAAAGGAGTTCAAAAATATCAAAAACGCTATAGAGAATTATGATAGCCAGATAGTCCGTTATGAGTTGGATATAAAAACACAGAAAGAATCGTTTACAAAGTGGTTAAAGACGGAGAAGCAGGGCGAGGCGGTGGTTGCCGTCATTTATACAAGGGGGTTCAAGGATGTTGCCCACGAGCTTGAGAAGCAGGCCGACACGGCATCTGCGCCTCTCATGGCGGCGCAGATGGGGACTTATGTCAAATCCTACTCTACCGTCATTAATAGCGTACTCGTTAAGGATGTTATTAAGGGGACCGAAGAAGGCACAGCCAAATGGAACGGCGAGGAGCCTTTGCGGATGGAGCTTGACAAGGGAGCAAAGGGAACGGTTTATCTAAGGATAAAACGGTATGAACTATACCCGTTCCAGGCCCCTGCATCCGGAAAGATTAACGGCAGCGCTGCCTCCGACAAAATGTCGGCGGCTTCTGTTCAGACAATGCAGGACCTGGAGGCATTCCTCTCAAAAAATGGGTATGCGCCTAAAAGCCTTGTCCTTTCAAGAGTGGAAACATGGGTGAAAGAGGCAGGCCTATTCAATCAGCAGGCTGACACTGCACTAAATTTCCAGAACAGGGCCTTTGAGGAAAAGATTTCCCGTCTTAACGAAAAGATTACGAACTCAAGGTCTGATAAAGAGCTTCAGCTAAGCGCTTTAAAAAGAAAGGAACCGGCATATAAAAAGATGGAGGCGGAGCTTGACGCCCTTCGCATGAAGAAGGATGAGGCCGAAAAACTGTTAAGTGAAGCCCAGTCCCGGTTATCCGACAAGAAGCACACCCGCGAAACAGTAATTATAAAGACTGCGCTGGTTACTCCAAGCGGTTCCCAGACCCCGGCTGAGGCTGTGGCAGAGATGGTTATGGATAAGCTCAGCGACGTAAAGAACGATGCAAGGGTTCAGCACTCAACCTCGACCGTAACTGTGGTAAACTCCCAGTTAGCCGGAGAAACCGTCGCGCAGGCCGTAACAGAGGCAAAGATAAAGGGAGTAAGATTGATCTCCTTTATCAACGAGGGGGACAGTGTAAAGGTAAAGATGGCATTTCGTGTGAAGACGGTGTTGATTAACGAAATTCAGAGTGCTAAAAAAGTTGCAGAACAATACACAGACAATGGAAATGGGACAGTAACCGCCAATAAGACAGGCTTAATATGGCAAAAACAGGACAATAATAAAACAAGGGATTGGAGCAATGCTATGTCCTATTGCGATGGTTTAATTCTTGCCGGCTATTCGGATTGGAGGTTGCCGTCAAAAGATGAGCTTGAGACGCTTGTAGATAGATCTAAAAGCAGCCCCTCAATTGATACAACATTTTTTCCTAATACAATCTCGTCGGTCTACTGGTCTTCCACTACTTACGCTGGCCTTACTACGAACGCGTGGTACGTGAACTTCGACTACGGCTACACGTTCTACAATAATAAGACTAACACTTACTATGCGCGTTGCGTTCGAGGAGGACAGTGAATCGGTTATTTGATTATCTTTTATTTGGTTTTATGTCTTTTGCAATTGTGGGGGGTACAGGGGTTTATGCCCCGTGGGTACGAAGCCCCTGTCGGCGGGCGTTTTTAGATTGTCATTTCGACTGAAAGGAGAAATCTTAAAAACAGGATTCCTCTCTTCATTCGGAATGACAAAGGGAAGCGAAATGATAAGAAAGGATGGGTGCAGTGAAACGCAACCCATCGTTTAAAGCCGGTTTTGTGTGATGGGTTCCACCCATCCTACATTGCTGAATATTGAGGGGTGAACAGCGCCCACCAAAGCAAGAGTTGAATAGGTAGTACAGGCTTCCAGCCTGTCAACACAGGCAAGATGCCTGTGCCATCAGGTGAAATATATGAACGAAAAGTAGAGCTTAAAAAGGAGCCACTATGGACTACGAAAAATATTTAACTGATAATGAAAAAGAAGGGGTAAAAGCGTTTGTTGACAAGGTAAAACAGCTTTTAGGCCCGTCACTTATAAAACTTCGCATATTTGGCTCTAAGGTGAGAGGTGATTTTGATATGGAGTCCGATATTGATATCCTTTTGGTTGTAGAATCCGAAGACTGGCATGTCCGGGGAGAAATTATAAATATTGTTGCTGAAGTAAATCTGGAGTATAGCTGCAATATATCCCCAGTTATATACACAAGCCGAGAGCATGAGATGAATAAGTATTACAAGACCCTGTTTGTTCAGGAGGTTGAGAGAGAAGGAGTACCCCTTGCCTGAAAAATATCAAATAGACCTCGCCCTTTTCAGATTGAAAAAGCAAAGGAAAGGTTACGTTCTGCCGAAATGTTACTTGAGGCTGGAAACTTGGCAGATTCTCTCGGACGTTCATATTATGCGATATTTACTGCTGCTCGGTCTTTGCTTGCGTTGAAGGGATTAGACAGCAAGAAACATTCGGGTGTCATCGCCTTCTTTAACATGCACTTCGTTAAGTCAGGTTTATTGCCAAAGGAGACCTATCCGATTATAGCTGGCGCAAAGGCGGACAGGGAAAGGGCTGATTATGAAGATTATGTTGAATTCAGCCGGGATGAAGCGGATGGTCAACTGAAGAATGCAAAGGAATTTGTACAAAAGGTGGAGCAGGTTTTACATGCCTTGATAGATAATCCCACGGTTTTAGAAGGTGGAAAATGACCACCGAACTCTCCGAACCGATGATAAGGGTAGTTGATCTCTACAAGGCGTTTGGCCCCAAGAAGGTGCTCCAGGGTGCAAACCTTGAGATTCAGAAGGGCGAGAGCATGGTGG
>JAENJC010000087.1:0-7829 GCA_016844545.1 Deltaproteobacteria bacterium
AGAAGCTCTCCGTCGCTGAACAACGAATGGGTATGCATATCTATCATAAGGCACCTATAACGGAACGAAAGAGACTGCTAAGCATATTACGAACCCCCTCTGCATCATTTTTCACTATTGGGAAAAGCATCACATCATTCTTCCTGTTCAGGTGTTCCTTTACCTCCCGGACTTTATCCACGGACGCCTCGCCTTCCGGGATAGCAAAGGCCATGGGTTTGCCTAACCCGCCCTGGAAATATCCGGCTATCTTATTTATCTCATCCCACCTCTCGGCCTCACCATTCAGGATCGTCAAACCACATAGCATACTATTGGAAAGGGGTCGCCAGAGCGGTGAGAATATCTCTGATACAGGAACAATAATGAAGGTTACCTGGAGGCTCTCGCTTATCTGAAGGTGTCCCGCAATCCCAAGATATTGATTAAGCCCCATCCCTTTAAGAAACTCCTTGTGGATATAGAACTCCGGCAGTGTGTTTATGGCATTTATGAGGTACCTTATCCTGTCGTTGTCATCTGAGAAGATCAGCACCTTTCCGAACTCCTTGTCCAGCTTATAGTTTTTCCTGTCGGCAAACTTCTCCTTCAGCTTGAGAACGTCATCTTTTGGAAGAATAGGTTTATCCTCTTCTCCCTTCTCCCTGGTGATATCTATGATCCCCTTTGTCAGCAGGGTCATTATGGTTCTCATCACCTCATAGTCTGGAAAGGTGTTTCGGTCTACGACATCAGAAACCTTCGGATAAAATTCGAGCAACAGAAATATCTCCTGGGTTATGGGCCTAAGCCCCTTTGGAAGTGTGGAAGGGTCTATCAGCACCTTCAGTCTGGCGTCCATAGGGGGGAACTTTTCTTTCAGAGATTCCCATTCGTCATACTGCCTCAACCCCTCCATTATCAGGTTATCGGTGGCCCTGTTTATCTTCTGCGGGACATTAACCTTTGCCGGTAAAAATTTAAAATTCCCACTCTTCCATGTAAGGAGGCGGAAGAGGGCCTTTTCCCCCACAACCTCTCCAATGGCCGTATCTATTATATTGCCGTCCTGTAGCCATATATCGCCCTTGTCTTTCCCCCTCGTAAGGCACAGCCGCCCCTCCTTCTTGTTCATACTGAACATCTGGAGAAGGTCCGGGAGAGATATCTCAGAGAGGCCACCCTCAATTAGCTTCCCCTCCTTGGAGACCTCCAAGGTCTTTTCAATCTTATCAAAAATGGAGGATATGCGCGCGGCCACCTCATCAATGTTTATCGGTTTTATAAAGAGGGAATCCCTGTGGCTCTGGAAATGCGGTATATGAATGTCCGATTCGCTCAAAAAGATGAACGGTATGTTTTCTGTCCTGGGGTTAGAGCGAAGTATCTGGGAAAGTTTTATCCCGTCAATAGTTGGAAGGGCAACCGACAGGACGATCATGGACGGCATCTCGGAAAGAGCTTTATTTAGGGCAGTTGCGCCGTCATGGGACATGATTGCGTCGTAACCCCTGTCCCTCAGGACTCCTTTCAGAGAGGTCATCACCTTTTTATCAGGATCCGCAACAAGAATCTTTTTATCGTCAGCCATTCAGACCTCAGTACTATAGTTGTACCTGCAAATGATAGTTCTCCTGGAGCTTTGCAATGATATTTTCGACAAATACAGGGTCAGAGGTATGTATCCCGTAATACATACCATCCCCCCTCTCCCTGGTCAGCAGCGCATACGCATAGTCAACGCTAAGGAAGATCAGGAACTGAACCTTCTCAATCTCCTCGCCGCGAACGAATACAGGGGTAAGGTTTGGTAACTCCCACCCTTTTTCTCCCTTCTCCCCTATCAGAAAGATCTTAGTGGCAGAACTCTCAACCTTGGAGTGGTTCCCCAGATAGGTCAGGAACTGTTCCATGTTTTTGGCTCCAAGGTAAAGTATCCCCCTCGAATCGGTGTTTGCTTCTATTTCTCCAAGTATGACATCTTGAACCTGCGACAGAACCTGGGGGGTAAAAAGGATGAACTTCCCCATCCCCTCATCGTCCTCAAAATCTATTTCAACCTTCATTGAGGCCTTTCCATCGATAAGGGCCAGGGGATAATCGTCCTCCTTCCCTACAAGCCTCTCGAATATATTCCAGAAATCCATCTCTCCCAGTCTGTACCGCGTATAAAGACTCATCCTGGCCTCCTCCGTCCTTCTCCTGACGACCTCCAGAAGGGTTCTGAGGTCTCTCCCGTCCTTAGGGAAGGAGGCTGAACGCAACCCTATCTCCATAGCGCGACTCTTTTTTTCGTCGCTCACAAAGACCTTGTCCTTCAATACATTGTTTATCCTTCTTATGGTCATCAATGAGCCAAAATAATCGGTCTCAGGAAGAAGGGCATAATACTCATCATTTTTGGACATAGCAAGGATATCAGCATCCCGTATGACGCCAAGGGTCGCATTTAACACCCCCTGCACCGCATCTTTAAGTATGGAGTCTTTGTAGTCCCCCCTGAGCCCATTATAGTTTTCTATCTTCAGACAGAGGATAGAAAATGTCCTCTGATACCTGCCTGCCTTTAATATCTCCTTTTTTACATAATCTGCAAAGTAGTTTATGTGATATGTCTTTGTCTTTGCGTCTTTGTACCCCTTGAACTCTATCTCCTTGACCTTCCAGGCGTTTTCCACAGCTATCGACGCAAAACCTGCTATGGTCTTGGCTATCATCAGGTCTTTTACCTCAAATCTATCCCTGTCCAGCTTATCGGATACCTTAACAAGCCCAAGGATCCTCTCTTCCACCTTAAGAGGAATGAAAAAGGCGTTTTCATATGCCTCCTCTCCCCCGTTTACCCTGTCGTAAAACGGCTTACCAGTCTTTATCATCCCCAGTTGACCGTGTGTCGAAATCTGCAAGGTATCGACCTCGGATGATATGTTCACAGCCCCTCTGGCAGTCGCAAGCTTTAATAGATCATCATTTTCAGGTGAGAAAAGCCATAGGACACTGCCCTGGGCATTGGTCTCCGCCATGATGGAATCGAGGATGATTTCTAGAAGCCTTTCCATGTCCAGGATTGAAAGGATCCTGAGGCATCTCTGATAGACAGAAAGGATGCCGAAGTATTCCAGGTTTTCTGAGATCAGCTTGCTGTGCTCCGCAACAAGGTTCTGCTTCTCAAGGATGGTTTTTATCAGGTGTAGAAAGTCTTCGGGATTGAGCGGTTTAAGGATATAGTCTGCGACGCCTTTTTTCATGGCATTCACAGCCATCTGGACGTCACTCATCCCTGTGACTATGACGACATCCTGAGCGGGGTTGATCTGCTTTATTGCCTCCATGGTCTGAAGGCCGTCCATCCCCTTCATCGCCATATCGGTTATAACTATATCAAAGGGCTCCCTCGCAAATAGCTGGAGGGCCTCCTCACCGCTCTCGGCAGTCACCACCCTATAACCTTCGCTGGACAATATGTCGTTATAAAGCTTCCTGAAAAACTTCTCATCATCTACGGCAAGTATCTTGCCTCTGGCCATACGAACCCCTCATTGCAAATTGAAAATTGAAAAATAGAAGAAAATATCCTAAGCTTTACACTTTGCATTTTGAATTTTGCAATATGGCTAAACTGTTTTTACATCTTGTACTTCCCGAAATCCTCAGGTAAAAGCTTCTCAAGGATACCTTCCCAGTCTCCCTTTTCTATCTTACCTTTGGCTGTGAGGTCTATCCTCTTTGACCGCTCTATCACCTTGTCACTCACGAATATGGGGCAGTTGACACGGAGGGCGATGGCAATGGCGTCGCTCGGCCTTGCATCTACGGCAATCTCTTTTCTTCCCTTTTTCAGATATATGGTTGCGTAGAAAGTATTGTCCCTCAGGTCGTTGACTTCAACCATAATGATATCGGCGCCAAGGGCGTGGACAATATTCCTGAGAAGGTCATGTGTCATAGGCCTGGAAAGGGTCACCTTCTCAAGTTCCGCAGCAATTGCGCTCGCCTCTAATATCCCGATCCAGATTGGGATGGTCTGTCGCCCTTTTAGATCTTTAAGAAGGACCACAGGCATGCTTGTGAGTGGATCTAAGGTAAGCCCCTTAACCTGCATCTCTGTATATGCGTCGTCTTTCATTTCATACCCTTTCGCATTCAATATGATACCAATTGTAGTCCGGATATAATACCAAGTAAGCTTTCGTATTAGCAATAATTATGGTTTGAAAGCAACTTGGTATTAATCCTTTTTTTAAACAATTTTCCCAACCAAAGAATTAACATAACCCTTTTCTATCCTTACCTGCACCAGCTCCCCTATAAGCCCTTGATCTCCATCAAATTTCACTGTCTTGAAGCTCCTTGTCTTTCCTGAAAGCCTCTCATGGTTTTTATCGCTTCCACCTTCCACAAGTACCTCAACTACTCTCCCTTCGTATTCCATATTCCTTTCAAGAGATATCTCCCTCTGCCTCTCCTGAAGGATCAGAAGCCTTTTATTCTTCAGATGCTCATCAACCTGATCCGGCATAACTGCCGCCTTTGTCTCACCCCTTGGAGAGTACTTATATGAGAATATTGCGTCGTACCTTACCGTTTCGACAAGCTCCATCGTATCATCAAAATCTGTATCCGTCTCTCCGGGAAAACCTACTATGATGTCAGAGGTCAGGGCCATTCCGGGCGACAGATTTTTCAGGGCTTGTCCCCTGCTGAGATAACCATCCCTGGAGTAACTCCTGTTCATCCTTTTCAAGACACTGTCGGAGCCTGACTGTACAGGGAGATGAAGATGCTCACACAACTTATCAAGCTCCCCGAAAGAGGATATAAGAGGGTCTGAGATATCCTTAGGATGGGATGTCATAAAACGTATCCTTTTCAAACCATCTATCCCGTTTACCTTCCTGAGAAGGGTCGGGAAGTCAATCCCCTCATGAAGCCCACGTCCGTATGAATTTACATTCTGCCCTATCAGGGTCAGCTCTTTAACACCCCTGGATACCAGACCCGCTATCTCTTTTATAATGTCTGAGCTCTGTCTGCTTATCTCCCTCCCCCTCACATAAGGGACTATACAGTAAGAGCAGAAGTTGTCACACCCAAGCATCACGTTCACAAGGCCTTTAAGGCTGTTTGATGAACTGTTCAGGGCCGGGTCAGGAAAGATATCAAGGTTATTCTCATAAAAACTGGTTTCAGAAACTCTCTCCTTATTCCTCCTTACCTGGCTGACAAGTTCCGGAAGCTTGTGTATGTTGTGAGTTCCAAATACGATGTCGAGATACGGGACGCGCTTAAGGAGCCGCTCTCCCTCCTGCTGGGCAACGCACCCGCCGACCCCTATAATGAGATTGGGGTTCCTCTCCTTGTAAGGCTTGAGGGTCCCAAGGTAGCTGTAGACCTTATGTTCAGCCTTGTCCCTTACGCTGCACGTGTTGAGAATCACAATATCAGCCTTCCCGATATCGGTTGTAGTCCTATAATTGTAACTGGAGAGAAGGCTGGTTATCTTCCCGGAGTCGCTGTCGTTCATCTGACAGCCGTGTGTCTCAACAAATAGATATCTCTCCTGCTCCAACCTCTATACCTCCGATAAAGTCTGAATTCTAACGGGTTTAGGAGCTAAAGTCAATTACTTTAGAGGTATTGCATGAGAAGATATTAAGAAGACCATAAGCAATAGCAATTTGCAATCAAGTAACGGTTTTTGAAAATCTCCCCTGGGAACTTATTGTGTAGACGGGTGGAGCAGAGCAATACCCAGGATGTAAAAAAGGACTTGACTTGTTTTTAGACTCAATGATATTTTTATATATAAAATCAGCTCATCTTGACTTCCAATGAGGCACTCCTTCCAATTCTATGAACTACCGGGTCTTTTACTTGAAAGGGAAGTGAGGAGGTGTATATGAACTTCTGTAGACTGTTTTATCGCTGGGTACTCATTGTCGTTGTTGCGGCAGCAATGTCTGCTTGTGGTGGCGGTGGAGATACCGGTGGCGCTGGAGATCCCGGCGGTGGCGGACTACCTGCTTCTACTACCAAAATTTCAGGGACCGTTACGTTGTCCTCCATTGCCAAGTCAACGAAAGGATACCGTGGTGCAATAATGATGGCTACCTCCCCGCTTAACCTGGCAACTGTTCAACTGTACAATGCCGATAAACCTGAGTGGCTGTACCCTGTGGCGGAGACAGCAACCGATTCCAGCGGCAACTATACTCTCGAAAAGCTTGCCAATGCAAGCAACAATAGTGGAGCATACACCGATAACGACCCTATTCCTACAGGGAACTATACCATAATCGCTTATAAATATTCACCGATTACCCTCCTTATGTCGGTGGCAGTCCAGGAATATGTCAAGAAGTTCGATGGAGTAATAACTGGTCATGACCTGACTGCCTACGACAGCAGCCAGGTACCGGCAGTAGTCTCCATGTTTGGAATTGTTGATAAAAATACTGACGGGTCATTTGGCAGCCCTTCATGGCCGCTTCCACAAAATGCTGCAATACAGATTACCTTCAATATGGCTATGGCCAGGTCAAGCGTACTCAACTCAGTAAACATCAAGGACGGATTGAATAACAGCGTTCAAGGGATATGGAAGGTAGCGCCTGACCTCTTGAGTGCAGTTTTTTACCCAACGGCTTCTCTTGCTCTTGACACGGTGTATACTGTAACTGTGCTGAATACGGTGAAGAATGTATACGGTAAGGAGATTACAGCTACGGTGACGGGGCAGTTTATATCTGTTGCCTCCGATACTACACCGCCTAATGTTGCCCTTGCGGAGCCGGCGGCACAGACCGATGTCCCGGTGAATACATCGATCATTCTCGCTGCAAATGAGGCCCTCGATATAAATACATTTTCTATAACCTCTACTCCGAGTATAGGCGATAAGCCGGCGTGCAGGGAAAGGCAACGTTGTGTGTAAGCCCTATATGTATAACATTATTCCAAACGGACCATTGCAACTCAATACCGACTATTCTGTTACGTTTAGTGGAGCAAAGGACCTTGCTGGCAATGCAATGACTGCGGCAACCTTCAATTTTAAGACAACCGCTGTAGCCGATACCACCCCGCCAGTCACAACGGCATCTCCGCCAGCGGGGGCTTACACCTCCGCGCAGACAGTTACGCTGACAGCCAACGAGACGGCAACTATATATTATACGACAGACGGTATTACAGCGCCGACTACTTCATCAACCGTTTACACTTCGCCGATTGTCATTAATTCGACAACTATTCTCAAATTCTTTGCCAAGGATGTCGCAGGGAATAGCGAGACGCTCCAGTCCTTAACCTATACCATATCTACACTCGATACAACTCCGCCGACTACTGTGGCGTCTCCTACAGGCGGCAAATATACCGGGACGCAAACAGTGGCCCTGACTGCCAATGAACCCGCGACGATCTACTATACGACAAACGGGACTGATCCAACTACTTCATCAACCGTTTACACGGCTCCGATAAGTATCGCCGCTACGACAACACTTAAATTCTATGCTGTGGATACGGCTGGAAATAGCGAAGCGATAATAGCGATAAAAACTGAGGTTTACACCATCGGTACTCAGGCGACCACGGGAATATGGGAGACCTCGAACTGGGACGGTGCATTATGGGGGCCGTAAACAACTTGCAAACTGTCTGCTGTTTTAGGATAATACACTGATATTTAAAGGAGGAGATAAAATGAGCTACTTTAATAAAAAAAGATTTACAATGAGGCAGATGGCGATATTGCTTGCACTCATCTTAACGGGGAGTGCAGTTAATTCATATGCCTTTACTGTACCGAATACCTTTACTTCTGGAACAACAATAAGTTCGACTCA
>JAENJC010000087.1:7845-9089 GCA_016844545.1 Deltaproteobacteria bacterium
AGGTGAACGCAAACTTTACGGCTATAAAAAATGCGATTGACCCCCTGGAGGTATCTAATTATTCTATTTTTTCAAGCCTTAACTATAGCTCTACCAATGTCGGTTCAACCTTAACTAAACTTACAACGACTTCAACAACTCATTCATTTACAAAAACCAGGACGGATACAAAAATTGAGGTACATATTAATTCAAGATTCGGATCAGGCACTTTTTCCGGCAACAGTGGAGTATACTATGAAGTAAGAATTGATGACACTATTGCCCCAACTTATGGGAATAAAGGGGCCATTTCTACAACTAGTACGACGGACTTCTTGTCCATATATGCTGTTTTCTCAGGTCTATCTGCAGGGAGTCATACCGTGAGTATATGGGCAGCGGCGCCTAGCGGGACAAGTACGGGGGTACTTGTGGATCCGGGCGGATGGGGCGGCGCAATTATTGTGAAGGAAGTTCATTAACGCCTCTGTTAATTCAGCACGATAGTCCTTGACTTAGGAAGGGAGAGATAACAGGCCTTGGAGTTGTGAAGGGGCTGGTGGATTTATGGGATATTGCTATCGCCGCCTTACCCTTTTCTTGCCCTGTATTTCTTCACAAACCCTACCGGCCTGTACGTCACCTTTGCCTGCCTCAGGCCTTCATCTCCCAGGTCCTGTTCCCTGTTTATCGTCCTGTATTTCTTGGGAAGGATCGATGCAAATGACTGGTTTAAAAACTGGTACAGCCCCTTGTACTTACCAATCGCTTTTTCAAAATGGATTACAAAGGTCTCTCCACCGGCAATCTCTTCTCCCAGGGTATACGCAGCAGGCTGTCCGTTTACGTAATATATCCCCCCGCACAACTGTAGTTCATCCGCCTTTTCCAATGCCTCCCTTGCAGCGGAATAGTCACCCAAACCCCTTTCTTCTCTCCACTTCTCCAGGACATTCAGGGCATCCCCTGTACGCTCCTCAGTGAGCGGTGTGCCTTCATAGGAGTAATTGTCAACAAAGGCATTTATCAGGGTTCTCTTCTTATGGAACTTGTCTCCCGGTAGACTGACCAGTTCTTCTCGCAGGTAAAGGTAGTCAAAGTTGTCACGGTCCTCTGTTACTATATATCCCATGCCGGTAAGTTCAGGAACCTGCCTCTCGGATACACACTTCATCGATATAAACTTCTGCCAGAGCTCATCCATAACCTCTCTTTCTGGAAACCCGAATGGGAGCATAAAAAAAGGGCTTCCCTGATCGATT
>JAENJC010000088.1 GCA_016844545.1 Deltaproteobacteria bacterium
TCTCAACTTGGCGGCAGAGACCATCTTCATGGCCTTGGTTATCTGCTGGGTGTTCTTTACGCTCTTTATTCTCTTTTTTATATCTCTTAAATTAGCCATCTAAACCCCAAACTCAGAACTGCAAATCCTATTTTAACCGCAGAGGCGCAGAGAAAGTCCTTTTGCTTGCTCTCTACTCTTACGTCTCAGCGTTTTTTATATTAGCTTAAGCCACAAATATTTTATTAAAGGCCTCAAGGGCGGTCTTGATCTTTCCCTTTACCTCGTCGTCCAGCTGCTTCTTTTCCTTGATGGCGGCGAATACCTCCGGGTGTCTTGACTCAACAAAAGACATGAGCTCGCTCTCGTATTTCTTCAGGGCCGCTACAGGATAACTGTCCAGATACCCGTTAATAGCGGCAAATATGATCAGCACCTGCTTCTCAACAGGGCTAGGCGAATACTGCGGCTGCTTTAGAATCTCTACAAGCCTGCTGCCCCTTGAAAGCTGCATCTGAGTTGCCTTGTCAAGGTCGCTTCCGAACTGGGCAAATGCTGCAACCTCTCTGTACTGGGCCAGGTCGAGCCTGAGTGTTCCCGCAACCTGCTTCATCGCCTTTATCTGAGCTGAACCTCCCACCCTGGATACCGAGAGACCCACGTTGATGGCCGGTCTTACACCGGCATAGAAGAGGTCTGACTCCAGGTATATCTGGCCGTCTGTAATAGAAATAACGTTGGTAGGAACATAAGCGGAAACGTCCCCTGCCTGGGTCTCAATGATAGGAAGGGCAGTGAGTGAACCAGCACCCATTGCATCGCTGAGCTTTGCAGCCCTTTCGAGAAGTCTTGAATGGAGATAGAAAACGTCTCCTGGATATGCCTCTCTGCCCGGCGGCCTCCTGAGTAGGAGTGAAAGCTGCCTATAGGCCACTGCGTGCTTTGAGAGGTCGTCGTATACGATAAGGGCATGCTTCCCGCTGTCCCTGAAGTACTCTCCCATTGTAACGCCACAATATGGAGCTATGAACTGAAGCGGAGCCGATTCGCTGGCTGTGGCGGATACCACTATGCTGAACTCCATGGCCCCGTATTTTGTAAGTGTATCCACAACCCTTGCCACGGTAGAACGCTTCTGGCCGATGGCGACATAGATACAGACGCAGTTCTGACCCTTCTGGTTAATTATGGTGTCAAGTGCAACGGCGGTCTTTCCGGTTTGCCTGTCACCGATGATAAGTTCCCTCTGGCCGCGTCCGATCGGGATCATCCCGTCAATAGCCTTGATGCCGGTTTGCAAGGGCTCGTGAACTGATTTTCTGGCCACAATGCCGGGGGCCTTTATCTCCATCTTCCTGAAGTTCTTGGCCTCAATTGGACCCTTGCCGTCGATAGGCTGGCCGAGAGCGTCAACAACTCTTCCTATAAGCTCTTCACCGACAGGTACCTGGACGATCTTACCCGTTCTCTTTACAATGTCCCCTTCCTTTATGAGGTGGCCTTCGCCGAGAATAGCGGCTCCGACATTGGCCTCTTCGAGGTTCAGCACCATGCCGTATATGTTATGAGGGAACTCGAGGAGCTCACCTGCCATGGCCTTTTCGAGACCATAGATACGGGCAATACCGTCACCCACCATGAGGACCGTCCCGGTCTCACTCATCTCAACTTTTTTCTCGTAGTCCTTGATCTGCGTCTTGATTATCTCGCTAATCTCTTCTGCTCGAATCTGCATTTTTTACCCCTTACAAAGATAGATTTTTAACCACGGAGACACAGAGGGCACAGAGGGCACAGAGAAAATATTATATTTTCCTCAGCGTCTCCGTGGTAGTTTTTTTATCTTTAAATCCACTGACCACTGTCCACTGACGACTGAGCACTGCTTTTCAGGCCGCCTTCATTATATTATCTTTTAGCTTATGAAGCTGGGTCCTTATGCTGCCGTCATATATAATGTCACCAATCTTAATGACAACTCCTCCTAAAAGGGCAGGATCAACCTCTGAGCTAAGGGAAACCTTCTTTCCTGTCTTCTTCTCAAGGGAGCTTACTATTTCCTTAATGAGAGGTTCGGTAAGCTGCGATGCCGTTACAACAGTGGCCTTCATACGCCCTGCCTTCTCGTCGGAGAGTCCCTGATAAGACCTCAATATATCTGGGAGGAGCGAAAGTCTTCCCCTGTCAACTAACAACAGAAGGAAGTTTTTAGTAGTTGAGCTGAAACCCTTTTTCACTGCAATGGCCTCAACTACAGCCCTCTTTGCCTCTGCATCATGCTGCGGATTAAGCAGGATCCCCCTGAGGGATTCATTAGCATCAAGGGCCGAAACAACGGCCTCTATCTCCTGTCCTATCCTTTCGAACTCCCCAGTATCAACTCCCAGGGAGAAGACCGCCTTTGCATATCTCTGTGCTGCTGCCCCTGTCTTCAATGGATACCTCCTGAAGCGGAAAGGTATTCCATTATCAGTCTCTCCTGGTCAGATCCCTTTATCTCTCTTTTAAGCTTTTCTTCCGTCATCTCAGCAATGAGGTTCGCCGTCTCTTCCTTAATGGCCAGGCTGGCCTTCTTTATCTCCTGCTCCGCTGAAAACTGGGCCTGCTCCTTTATCCTCAGGGCTGCCTTATTTGCCTCTTCAACGATCCTCGCCTTTTCCTTGTTCCCCTCGTCTATAAGGGAATCCTTCAATGCCTTGGCCTCGTCAGTCAGCCTTTCCATCTTTTCCTGGTATTCTTTATACCTCTTCTCAGCATCGATCCTGACCAACCTGGCCTCATCAAGAGCCCTCCTGATACCTTCGCTGCGGGAGGCAAGGTAATCTCTGAGTGGTTTTGCAAGGACTATATATAGTACGGTAATCAGGATAGCGAAGTTTATGAACCTGTAGGTCATGTCCAGCAACTCGCTTCTGTGAGCCTCTTCGGCAAAGGATGCTGAGGTTGTCAGCATGAAGAGGAAAAAATAGGAGGCTATTCTAAGCACTAGGCCGACCTCCCCAAAAGTTTCTCGGCCATATTAGAGGAAAGAGAGACTGCCTCTTTTCTCAGGGTCTCTCTGGCAATACCTACTTCTTTTTCTATCCTTCCCTTTATCTCTGAGAGTATTTCTTCAGATGTCTTGTAGGCGCTTTTTATAATTTCCTGTTCCCTATCTGTCCCTTCCTTCCTTAACCTGTTCCTCTCCTCGATGGCCTTAAGCTTAACATCATTCAGTGTGGCCTCATACTTGAGGCGCATCTTCTCAACCTCTGACTCCATCCCCCTGGCATCTGCGCCGGGGTCCTTTATCCTCTTATCCCTCTCTTCAAGCAAGGCTGCCATGGGCCTGAAGACAAAACGGTTCAGAACGAGCATGAGGACCAGGAACAGCCCCATCTGGATAAAGAGTGTGAAATTTAAACTTATCATTAAAACGCTCGTTTTTAGGGGCAGTTAAGGAATAACCAGTACTTTTCTGGTTAAGCCTTTACGGCCCCTTATGCCGTTCCCGCCATCCTGATGTCCAAGTTAAATTTGAACGATGGCTTAGGTTATTTAAAACCTGAAAAAAATATCATTCGATATTTGATTTGTCAAGGTATTTTTAGGAGTTTTTAAGGAGTTTTACTTTGCGCCGGGCATTCTTTGATGTATAGTAGCTCCATATTTCCTACCCAACGGAGGTCGCTGATGGAACCTATTGCCCACCTTGACAAGAATACATACAGCGTGTTGACCACCCTGATAGATGATGTCTCCCTTCTCTGCAAGGACAAGGTGATGGCCGTCTACCTGTATGGGGGCGCCGCAGGGAAGGGGTATGTCCCGGGGAGGTCTAACCTGAACACCCTGATAGTTTTAAAAAAGATAGAGATTGATGCGCTTATGGGAATTGCCAGAATATATAAAAAGGGGGTAAAGGTGAGGGTTGTGGCTCCCCTCGTACTTACCCCTGCCTACATAAGGTCATCAGTAGATGTCTTCCCTATTGAGTTCCTCGATATAAAGGAGAACTCGATATTGCTGACAGGGGTGGATCTCTTGAAGGAGGTCGCAATAGACCTTTCCCGTCTAAGGGAGCAGTGCGAAAGGGAGATAAAAGGTCAACTGGTGCGTTTTAGAGGTTCCTTCCTTGAGGTCGAGGGAGACCGGAAAGGGATGGAACAGCTTGTTATTAAAGCGATATCAAGTCTCATATTCCCTCTAAAAAATATCCTCAGGATTGTGAATCATCAGATACCGGAAGGCAGCGACGCAGTCATAAGGAGCTGCTGTAAGACAATGAATGTAATCGATACCCCATTTCTTGAGGCATGGGCGATGAAAAAAGAAGGGCGTAAGGTCTCTCTTGAAGGACTCTATGCCTTGATTTCCGGTTATATGAGCGCCATTGAAGAGATCTCTAATAAGATTGATGCGATGAAGGCTGAGGGAGGGTTATGAAGGGACGTAAGCTTCCGATCCTTATCCCTTTCCTATTCATCCTGCTGATAGTAAAAGGGGCGAACGCAGCAGACAAGGTATTCCCTCCTCCATCAGGGTATGTAAACGACTTTGCCGGTGTTATTGATGCGGAGTACAAGAGATGGCTTAACTCTCTGACTGAAGAAATAAATAATAAGTCGACAGCCGAAGTTGCGGTGGTAACGATCCGGTCTTTCGAAGAGTATGGGTTTTCAGGGGTCGAAGAGGCCGCTGTAAAGCTCTTTGAGGAGTGGGGAGTAGGGAAAAAAGGAGTCGATAACGGCATCCTTGTTATTGCAGCTATAAAGGAGAGGAAGGTCCGGATCGAGGTTGGGTATGGCCTTGAAGGCCAGATTCCCGATGGCGCAGCCGGAGAGATTATTAGGACTGGAATCGTTCCTTATTTTAAAAAGCAGGAATTTGGCGCGGGCCTCTACAACGGGGTGCTGATGATTGCCGAGAGGATCAATGCCGATGTGGGAGAAAAGGGCAAGAAGATAGACTCTACAAACTTTACTAATAACGACATTACAAATATAATCATCCTTGCCTTTATTGTCATTGGTATATTATTTGCCGGCATCATGAACAGCAGGCGTCGCAGCTCTTACCATGATAACGGCTTCTGGGGTTACGGCAGCGGAGGGTTCGGGGGTGGCGGCGGTTTCGGAGGTGGTTCCAGCGATTTCGGCGGCTTCGGAGGAGGAGGAAGCGGCGGAGGCGGGGCGAGTGGTGACTGGTAAAAGGCAGTGGTCAGTGGCCAGTGGTCGGTAGTCAGATAGATTTTGAGGCGAGCATTAGAAAATAAAGGGGGTTTTAGATGAAGACTTTAGGAATAGTTCTTGGTGTGCTGATTTTGATATCTGTCCTCTTTGCAGGGTGGATGATGGGGTATTACAACCGGTTCGTGAATATGGATGAAGGTATCAGAAACGCCTGGGCGCAGGTGGAAAATCAGCTCATGAGGCGGAACGACCTGATACCTAACCTGGTCAACACTGTCAAGGGTTATGCAAGCCACGAAAAAGAGGTATTTACTAACATAGCTGACGCCAGGGCAAAATTGGGAGGGGCAAAGAGTGTGGGTGAAAAGATCGATGCTGCGAACGAGATGACATCGGCCCTATCAAGGCTCCTTGTTATAGTAGAACAGTATCCGCAACTCAAGGCAGACCAGTCCTTCAACAGGCTAATGGACGAGCTCGCAGGGACTGAAAACCGCCTTGCTGTAGAGAGGAAGAGGTATAACGACCATGTACAGGAATACAACCAGCTGAGGCGCAGAGTCCCGTCAAATATCATAGCAGGTGTTTTCGGATTTGCCGAGGCGGCATACTTCAAGGTTCCTGAGGCGGCAAAGGTGGATTTTGGGACGAAGTAAACCGGATTAGAAATACAATTGGGGAGCTATGATGGCTGAACTAACTGAAAGGTTAAAGTACATTTTTTTAGATATCGTAAAATATACAAAAAGAAGTGTAGAAGCGCAGTCTGATGTTATTAAAGAGTTAAATAAAGCTGTAAAAGACTCGGTGAAAAAAAATGGGCTTCAACTAGAGAATATTATTTTTATCCCGACAGGTGACGGTATTTGTTTAGCTATCAGGGGAAATTTACCTTTTGATATTCATATGCTTATTGCAGTTGATATTTTAGCTAAGATACAAGAATATAACGCAGCTCAAAAAGATACAGTGCGTCAGTTTGGTGTGAGAATAGGAATTAATGAGAATGTTGACAATATTATTGAAGATATTAATGGAAAAACTAATGTAGCTGGATCAGGAATAAATTTTGCCAGCAGAATTATGGACAATGCTGATGAAGGTCAAATTCTTGTTAGTACAGTTGTCTACGATATTTTGCAGGCCAGAGAAAAATATATGAGTTCATTCAAAAGCTATACTGCAACAATTAAACATGGTATTAAAATTCCCGTTTATCAATATATAAAAGAAGGTCTCGCAGGATTAAATACGAGTGCCCCATCGATTTTATCAGATAAAAAAATAGTCTATTCTCTTAGTAAAAAGTCCGCTTATTATTTTGCCTATGCCATAAAAAACAAAGATATTCTCATTACTAAGACAAAGGGTGAATCATATAATTATGTTCCTGTTATTTTGCTATGGTATCTTGCCGAAGATTCATGTGAGATGGCTGTGTGTAGGGATTTTGATTCAGCAAATCTAAAACAGCCGGGCAATGGGAAGCTTTCTGTTGAAGAACAGTTTGATGTAATTGACTCAACATATTTTTGGATTTTGTGTAACCTATCTGAATTCATAGTTGAAAGTCATCTCAATAAATTTCATAGAGATTCTTTTGAGGATGATAAATATGGAATCAAGTGTTGGTTCATAATTAACAAATATGGACAACAGAAGTTAAAAAAGGACCATCCTGAAATATGGCAAGAATTTAGTTTAGATGACTATGTATAGTTACAGTAAAAAACCATAGTTTTAGAGATGTATTTTTTAACCTGTCGCTGCACATGAACAAGTTCCACAGATCGCTTTTTCAGCTAAGCGGTGGTTTGTGGTTTGCAAACAATTAGTTGGCTTGTTGGTGAGATGCAGTGGCACTCGTCAGTGAGCTTATCGATTAGCCAATCAGAGACAGGGTGCAGTATGAACAGTTTGCCAATATGTCCAAAATGCAGTTCGGAATACACTTACGAAGACGGAACTATGTATGTTTGTCCGGAATGTGCACATGAATGGGCTATAGATTCGGTCGTTGAGAGTACTGATCACAAACGTGTCGTGCGTGATGCCTATGGGAATGTACTTCAGGACGGTGACAATGTCACAGTTATCAAAGATCTGAAGATAAAGGGCTCTTCCTCGGTAGTTAAAGTTGGAACCAAAGTAAAAAGCATCCGTCTCGTCGAAGGAGACCATGATATTGACTGCAAGATTGATGGTATTGGTGCAATGCAGTTGAAATCGGAATTTGTAAAGAAGGCATAGAGGAATTAGCATGTGCCAATGATTTTTCAAGACTTGACCTTATTGGCGTGCGTTCAACTATGTGCCCTACCCTGACATTGGGGTTCGAGGAGGGCTAAAGCCCCCACTCAACCGCCGGATTCTCTATAGGCTTCACTTCCTAACTCTCGCCAGATAAACCACGTGCCGCAAACCCCCTCTCCCCGGCCTCTGCCGGTCAACGGAGAATCCTGCGGCAGTCAATCGCTTCTCGAACGCCGCATCGGAGTTCTCCCCCCATACCGCGAAAACGCCGCCCTGAGAGAGGGCGGAAACCGTCACCTTCAGAGCCTGACTCCCGTAAAACGGGTCGTTCTTCGCGTCCGTTGACGAGTGAGGGCCTTCATATAGATCTATAACAATAGCGTCGAACCTTTCAGCACCTGCCTTAGCTGCCTTTGCGATCACTGAAGAGACATCGTCTATCACGACCGTAACCCTCAGGTCGTCCACCGCACACCCGGTGAGCCCTGCAAGGGGGCCGCGGCACCACTTAACCACAATCGGGTTGATCTCGGCCACAACTACCTCGGCAGTGGGTGGAAGTGAGTCAAGCGCTGCCCGCAGAGTGAGCCCCATTCCCAGGCCACCGATTAGCACCCGCGGTCTCTTACGTCCTACCACGCCTAGGCAGGGGCTTTCTCCGAGCGCGATCTCGGAACGGTTCGCGCTGCTGTTCATGAGCACACGTCCATTTATAACTATCAAAAAGTCTTGCTCTCCCCGTCGGCGAAGCTCGAGCACTCCGTCTGCTGTATTTACTCTGTCTAAGGTCTCCCACGGCTGCGCCATCTTTGATCACCCTTTCTTAATCATCTGATCCTAAATCCGGTAATTGGACGCTGATTAACGCTGATAAGTACAGATAAATCTGACATCAATACCTAAAGAACAGCTCACCAAAAAGATGACTCAGCATTTGCCTCTAACTATTTGAATATCGGATTTAATCCGCGGAAATCTGCGTCCAAATGCTTTATTAGTATTAAGCATCTGACATGCTTTACACATAATGTCCTGCTACAAAACCGGATGCCCAGGCCCAGTGCAGGTTGTACCCTCCGAGCTGACCTGTCACATCAACTACCTCGCCTGTGAAGTAGAGTCCAGGAACCTTTTTTGCCTCCATCGTCTTTGATGACAGTTCGTTTGTGTCAACCCCACCCAGGGTGACCTCTGCTGTATTGTACCCTTCGGTTCCGGCAGGGATTATGGTCCAGTTATGGATCTGCCGTGCGATAACCCCAAGCTCTTTGTCCGAATATTGATTGGCCGGTTTGGATTTGATATAAAGGTCGCACCATATATGGGCAAGGCGTTTCGGCAGAAACTCTGAAAGGAGGTTTCGCATCTCCATCCTGCCTTGCCGCCTTGTCAGGAAAAACTCATATGCATCCATGCCGGGCAACAGATTGATAACAATCTCTTCCCCCGCATTCCAGTAAGAGGATATCTGTAGCACGGCAGGGCCACTCAATCCTCGATGGGTAAATAGGATATCCCCGCGGAACTCCTTGCCCTTGCAGCTCACTGAGGCATTAATGGATACGCCGCTTAGCTCCATGACTATCTTCAGGTCTTGAGGGTTCAGGGTAAAAGGGACAAGGGCCGGTTTCAATGAATTAACTTTTAGACCGAACTCCCTGGCTATCCTGTATCCAATTTCTGTAGCCCCCACCTTAGGATAAGAGAGTCCCCCAGTGGCAACGACAAGGGATTCGGATTGAAATGTCCCGAGATTAGTTGACAGGGAAAAGAGGCTGTCCCTCTTTACATCCTCAATCCGGCAGCTCAGGCATATCTCTACAGCTGCCTTGCTGCACTCCTCCTGAAGCATCTCTATGATCTCTCCTGAGCCTTCCGCACAGAATAGCTGCCCTGCCTCTTTTTCATAATATTTTATGCCATGCCTCTCAAGCATGGCAATAAAATTATCCGGTGTGAAGCGCGAGAAGGCAGATTTGCAGAAGTGAGGGTTACGGGATATGTAATTCTCCGGTCGAATATCTCTATTCGTAAAATTGCAGCGCCCTCCGCCGGAGATGAGGACCTTCTTCCCGATCCTTTCAGTATGGTCAATGACCAGGACAGAGCGGCCGCGCCCTCCTGCCTCTATGGCACACATAAGGCCCGATGCGCCGGCGCCGATGATGATAACGTCTTTTTTCATTATTATTTGTAATAAGGGTTTAATCTGAACCAAGTATACATCAACCTGCCAGTATCATTCAATAGTCGACAACCTCTTGCTGCAAGCCACAATAAATGCTATCCTGCGACACATGATTAACATACTGGGCATAGCATCCCTTGTACTCTATTTATCTGGAATGCTTTTTGTCCCATTCAGAAAAGTAAAAACCTACAAGGTTATCACAGCCGCTGGGTTGCTCTTACATACAACCGCGCTTGTCATGCGAACCATCGCGGTGGGGCACGCCCCTATGGCCAACAGGTATGAGACCCTCATGTTCTTCAGTTGGGCCATAATCCTTACAAATCTTGTTGTGGTCTTCAGGTACAACATCGCAAAGACATCCCTGATAACAACGCCGATAGGGGTCATTCTGCTGTTCTGGGCCATGCGGGCCAGCGATGCCATCACGCCCTTGTACCCTGCCCTGAAGACAATATGGTTTGAGATCCATGTGACTTCCTCATTTGCCGGGTATGCCCTTTTCACCCTGGCAATGGCTGCGGCAATCCAATTCTTAAGGGCGAGGGAGGCTGACGAGGCTGCTACATTTTCGGATATTAACAACAAGGCAGTATTGTGGGGGTTCCTCCTTTTTTCGTTATCAATGTACAGCGGGGCCATATGGGGATACCTCGCATGGGGCGCCTACTGGATGTGGGAGCCAAAGATGCTCTGGTCTTTCATCCTCTGGTTTTATTATGCCGGGATACTTCACGGTAGGTATGTAAAGAGCTGGCGGGGAAGGACTGTGGCATATCTGACTATAGTAGGCTTCAGCATCGTCTTTTTCACATACCTTGGAGTTTCAATACTTATGCAGTCGTCGCATAAACTTTAGAACTGAACTTAGCAAATTCCCTTGACAAATATTTCTTGATACGATAAACAAAATACTTCAAAATTTAAAAACTTTAAAGGGGAGAAAAAAATGAAGAAAGTTGTTTTTGCAGCACTTGTTGTGGCAATGGGAATGGGAATTGGAAGCGGAAACGCTTTCGCCGAGGGCAACAAACTTGGATATGGTTCTAAATCACTCGGGATCACAGTACATGATGAAATAATGATAAAGTATAAGCTTGGCCTTGATAAGGATCTGGCTCTCCTCCTTGGGTTTGGACTAAGAAATTCTAATGAAAATACTCCGGCTGGAAGTAAGGGCACCGAGTTGCAACTTGAGGCGGGGATCCGCAAGTACCTTAAGATTGCCGATCTTGCTCCTTTCGCTGAAGGAGGCTTACAGGTCATCTCTAATAGCGGCGGTACCACTGATCGGACCGGTTTTCAAATTTTTGCTGGCGCTGGTGCAGAGTATTTCCTTAACAAACAGTTCAGTATAGAGGGTTCTGCAGGTGTTGGATTATCTTTAGACTCTTATAAGACGGCAGGCACGACAACTTCATCAACCACATTGTCAACCCAGAGATTAGGTATGGGCTTGAACTTCTACTTCTAATTTACCTCTATAAAAACCTCCCCGATTTATAAATCGGGGAGGTTTTTTATGTCTGCTCACAATCAGGCTGCTCTTAGTTTTTAGATAGGGGCAACTTCTTGGAAAATATCTGCATGGTTTTCCCATCTTTATTACCTCCTGGTCAAGGATCTTATCAAGTGCATACACCTTGAAGAGGTACCTGTGGGTCCCACTTGGAGGACATGGCCACCCATAACCGATCCTTCTGAAATCTGTCATTCCCTGCATACCCCCATTTGCAATGGTCTCCTTTGCAGGTACATTCTCAGGAAGTTTATTGAGTTCTGGAGGGAGATTGTAGACCAGCCAGTGTACCCACGTCCCGGCAGGCGCATCCGGGTCATCGACAACAATAGCTATACTCTTTGTCCCTTCCGGGACAGTAGACCATGAGAGAGGCGGTGAGATGTCCGCGCCGTCGCATGTAAATTGCTTCGGTATCATTCCACCTTCAGTAAAGGCTGCACTTCCTACGTTTATCTTCATCTCCCTACCTCCTTTCGTTTCTGCACAAACAACTAATGGACAACTTAGAATTAGAACAGCAATTACACAAACGACTGTCTTCTGATACATTTTTACCTCCAAGATATACATTCAACGACGCATTACCACTTTCATGATAACACCCCTCTCTTCCCCTCTTAATTTAAGAGGGGAAGCCGGAAGGCAGGGGAGTTATAGTTATCTCCACCTTTGAAGCCTTGGAATAAACGTCTTCGCCATCTCCCTGGCCTTGTCCTCAGTCATTCTCATCATCGGGGCCATCCCCGCTATCTTATCAATCATCTGCTCCATCGAAATATGCGGTTCGGCAAACCTGCCACCCTTAGGATGACCCTTTTGGTTGAGCTGTAGTCATATTCACCTCCTCAAAAAAATGCTGGGGCGGGCTGTGCCCACCATTTATCTGCGATGAAATCTTACCCCAGACATTGAAACTGCGCAAGCTAATGACTTTCGTTCCACGTGGAACAGAGAATAAATATCGGTTGACTTTGCATGGCATGAAAAGTATCTTGATTGCAACAAAGTTGACGGACATAACAGTTTGAGCATAGGCAGCGTATGCGACACAACTTCACCTATCCACCTAAATTTGGAGTAGTATCCATCATGATGTCGGATATGAACTGGTTATCCGTCATTTGCGGGCAAAAAAACCTTGAAAAGCCAAAGGAGAATAGAGATGAAACCCGTATACTTTGACTTCACTGTAGAAAATCTTGGCGCAGCTAAACAATTCTTTGAGAGCGTTTTCGATTGGCACTTCGAGAAATTTCCCATGCCATACGAATATTATCGCATTCAGGCTGGCAAACCTAATGAACCAGGAATAGATGGTGGCATCGGAGCGATAGCAGACACCAATACCAGCGGTGGCAAGCCTTTGACACAAGTGACTATCCAAGTCCCCAATCTCGATGAGTTCATAGCGCGAGTTAAAGCAAGCGGTTGCAGTGTAATTGAGAAGATAGCGATTCCCGAAATCGGCTGGTATGCGACTTGTGCCGAGCCAGGTGGGCTAAAATTCGGCATGATTCAGGTTGACCCCAATACTCGGTAATCAAGCTTATGACAATATTTTATCACAGAACCCGCCAATCCACTGCATCCCGACCCTCTACCCACAGGGCATAAACCCTGAAGGCAAGGAGAGCAAACCCTGCGTTAACCCTGCGGGGCAGCAACGCCGCTTACCCTGAGAACGTTGGTTGTTCATTGCGGATCGCTTGTAATAAGCAGAACCAGCCTGGTTTATATAGAAAACCCTTTTAAAAACATAATTGATTGACAAAAGGTATATTCAAGGTATAATTTTTATATATGGAATTCGAGTTCGATGCCAATAAGAGCGATACCAATAAGATAAAGCATGGAATTAACTTCTATGAAGCTCAGGCAATGTGGGATGATCCTGATCTGATTGAAATTCCCTTAAAAACCAGCGATGAACCAAGATTTCTTGTAATCGGCAAGATTTCAGGAAGGCATTGGTCAGTGATTATAACTTATAGGAGCAATAAAATAAGGATTATCTCTGTGCGACATGCCAGGAAGGAGGAGGTTGCTATATATGAAGGCGAGTGAATTAGACAAGAGATTTGATGAAGGTGAGGATATTTCCAAATACCTTGATTTATCCAAGGCCAGAAGACCTGAACAGGAACAGAAGAGGGTAAACGTAGATTTCCCTTTATGGATGGTCCACTTGCTGGACAAAGAATCAAAACGCTTAGGTGTGCCTCGTCAATCTATTATCAAGGTCTGGGTCGCGGAACGTCTTGAAAAGGCAGTTTAAGAATTTTAAGAACAAACTCTCACAACACCTGTTCCACGTGGAACAGGTGCCTCAAACCCTCTTTTAGCTTGACTCTATAGCCCCAGGATGTATTATTAGCCGATGCCGATAAAGCTTGTCATATTTGACTTGGACGGTACCCTGGTCAATTCCATAAAAGATATAACCAACTCCCTGAACTACGCTACAGAACCTTTTAACTTCGCTCCCAAGACTGTTGAGGAGGTTGCGGCACTTGTGGGAGAGGGGATCACAAGGGTCATAGAGAGGGTTCTTGGAGAAGAAAGGCTTCAGCATAGGGACGAAGTAGTAAATAGGTTCCTTGAATTCTATTCAGAACATATAGTAGACAATACCTTCCCCTACCCGTGGGTAAAAGAAACCCTCGAATCACTTAATGGATATAAGAAGGCTGTCATATCCAATAAAAGGGAGGCCTTTTCTATTAAAGTATTAGAGGCCCTTGATCTATACAGATTCTTTGATCTGGTCATAGGGAGCGACAGTACCAATGAGAAGAAGCCATCTCCAGTCCCTGTCCTTCATGTCCTTTCACATTTTGGTCTGAGCCAGAAAGATGCCATAATGGTGGGCGACAGTGACCTTGATATAGCGGCTGGAAAAGGTGCCGGGGTAAAGACTATAGGCGTTACTTATGGATACAGGGAACGGAAGTACCTCAAGGATGCAGACTTTGTAATCGATGATATTAAGGAACTACCCAAACTCATAAAAAACTTATAACACAGATAAAACTACACTTGCTCTTATCTGTGCAAATCATATCTAATCAGTGTAAATCAGTGTCAAGGGGGAATGTTGCTATGTCAAACAAAATGCTTGTTTCAGAGATAAAGGAAAACGACAAGGTAGAGAGCTACTTCCTGGTCAAGGATAAGAATATTGCCATGGCCAAGAACGGGAAGCCTTATATAAATATAAAGCTCATAGATAAGAGCGGTGAGATAGAGGGAAGGGTATGGGACAACGCCGAGGAGATATCCACCCATTTTGAGAAGAACGACATTGTTACTATTAAGGGTAGGGCTTCCCTTTATCAGGGGAAGATCCAGCTTTCAATTATCGACGTGCGTAAGGCCCCTGAGGGAACCGCATCTGCGGACGATTTCCTTCCGCGCTCAGCGAAAGAACCTGATGAGATGCTTTCGGAGTTGAAGGGGATAATCTCCGGTATAAAGGAACCGTATCTTAAAAAGCTCATGGATTCCTTTATGAATGATAAGCAGTTTGCTGAGTTGCTGAAGACCGCACCTGCGGCCAAGGGGATGCACCATGTATACATTGGGGGCCTCCTTGAACATACCCTTTCCGTGGCCCACCTGGTTATGGAGCTTTCAAAGCACTACAGTGGAGTAAACATAGACCTCCTCCTCACAGGCTCAATACTTCATGACATGGGGAAGACTAAGGAGCTTTCGTATAAGGCTGCCTTTGATTATACTGACGAGGGACGTCTTCTGGGGCATATCATCATAGGTCTCCAGATGCTGGATGAGAAGATCAGGGGGATAGAAGGTTTTCCTGAGAAGACAGCTATGCTTCTAAGGCACATGATAGCCTCCCACCACGGTGAGCTTGAGTTTGGTTCCCCGAAGAGACCAAAGACCCTTGAGGCACTCCTTCTTCATAATATCGAGGACATGGATGCAAAGGTAAACGCATATCAGGCCGCCCTCTCCAAGGATACAAATGAGGAGACAAGCTGGACCTCTTATCAGAAGATGTTTGAAAGGTACCTTTACAAGGGAGAGTAACGGATGCTCTGGCTTTATCTCTCCCTGACCGCTGCCGTGACCCTGGCCACAGTTGATGCCCTTTCCAAGTATGCACTTAAGGATTCAGGAGAGGAGGTCGTCGCCTGGGCAAGCTGGGGGTTTGCAACCCCCTTTCTACTGGC
>JAENJC010000089.1 GCA_016844545.1 Deltaproteobacteria bacterium
CTTCATAAGCTGCGGCTCCACAGGGTTTGCCTCAGGTGTTACGACTGCTCCGGCAAAAAGGCCTGTCGCACCTTTCAGGTCGTTACCTGCCATGTCCTTCCCGTTGTTCATAGTCTCCACTAGTTTCAGCAGTTGCACTGATTCAAGGTCAAATACCGCCTTTGCCCCTTTATGGTCTCCAACTGAGATACTGTCACCCGTCAGACAGAGGACGTTTCTTATTCCGAGGATATGGGCAGACAAGAGGTCTGACTGGATCGCCAGCCTGTTCCTGTCCCTGCATGTGAGCTGATAGATCGGGTCATGTCCCATATCAAGGAGCACCTTGCTTACGGCGAGGGAACCTGCCCTCATAACTGAAGACTGGTTGTCTGTAACATTGAGGGCATGGACCTTGCCCAGGAGGTGTTTTGCATGTTCCTTTAACTCTGATATGTCAGTGCCTTTGGGAGGTCCGCACTCGGCTGTTATGACGAAATCACCGGCCTCCAGGGCTTCCTTGAATCTCTTCATCTCTTGCCTCCCTCAGGCCTTTTCCTCATCTTTGCGTACTTCTCTCCTTCAAATACGCCCGGTTTTGTGTGCTTAGAGTAGTCCTTTGCCTCATGAATTTTTTCCATCCTGTCCAGCCTTCCCTTCTTCTCAAGCCTCCTGTATATCCTGACCCAGGCACACTCTATATCAGGGCCGATCTCACACTTCCCGTTGTTCATTCCCCCGCACGGCCCATTGAGAAGACCCTTTGAGCAGGTTGTGACTGGGCATATCCCGCCGGTCTCTTCTAAAATGCACTCACCGCAGGTCATGCATCTTTCGTCATAACTTCCTACCCTGATGGTGTTCCCGAGAAACAGGGAATCACAGCCGGGAATCACGTTTTTGTCTTCATATGTTTCAGCTACAGAGCCGACACCAGCGCCGCAGGATAGTACGATTATTGCATCCGCCTCCTTGACAGGCTCACCCAGCTTCTTCATCTCAATCTTTGTCCCAACTATGTTGCAGGGTGCTATAGCCACAAAACCGCCGGTTACCTCTTTCCCCGCGTCTCTAAGCATCTGGGCCATCTCTGCTATCTCATCCGGACCGCCGGTCTTGCAAAGGGTCGCGCATTCGCCGCATCCTACTATGAATACCTTCTTATTGTCCCGGAGGTACTCTTTTATCACCTCAAAGGGTTTCTGCTTTGTGATTATCATTATCTTCCCCCCTTTACTACAGCTTCGCCGCTCTTTTGAAACCTCTGGGCCAGAAGTTTTGCACTGTACTCGGCATTCCTTTTCACAAGCTGTTCGACAAGACTGGCGTCCCTTTCACAGCAGGCCTTAATTATGTCCTTGTGCTGGTCTACCGAGACCTCCATCCTTCCCTTAAGAACAAAGGATGCGATCCTGAACCTCTGGAACTGCTGGAGGAGGTTTTGAATGATATTGCAGAGTTTGTCGTTACCGCATTTTTGAATGAATATGTCGTGGAAATCGTTGTCGGCCTTAAAAAAACCTTTTATGTCGTCGTTCCTGGCAAAACGCTCCATGGAAGAGTTGAGCATTTCCAGTCTTTTGATGTCCTTTTCGCTGAGTCTGTCTGTTGCGACCTTTGCAGCATAACTCTCCAGAAGAGACTTCACTTCATAAAACTCCCTTACATCCTCCTCTGTCAGGGACGTAACCTCCGCCCCCCTCCTCGGGATGACCTTCAAGAAGCCCTCTGTTTCAAGCTGTCTGAATGCCTCTCTGATGGGAGTCCTGCTGATTCCGTATTTCTCCGCGAGGTCTGATTCTGCTACGCGCTCTCCAGGCTTCAGCGTACCCTTAATAATAGATTCCCTGAGGATGTTTACAATACGCTCTCTCAGGGTCTGTGTCTGGTCTATAGTTCTTCGTGATCTGCGTGCCATAATTGTATACAGTATACAGTAAAAAAAGTGTAAAAGTCAAAAGTTTATATAGTTGTATCTCCGATCTTGTTGATAACAAGGCCTGTCAGAAGCTTTGGATAAAAGTACGTGGACTTCTGCGGCATCTTGTCCCTTGCCTTAGCTACCTCCTCTACTTCGGTCACCTTCGTGGGGTTCAGTATAAAAAATATCTGGCGCTCACCATTCTGAACCTTTGAGAGTCCTTCACCTTCGTCCTGGATATACTCTATGTTCTCCTTCCTCTCCTGGCGCTCCTTGCTGACTCCCAGGATATTCTCAATGACCAGTGTATGTAGAATGGTCACATCAAGCCGTCTGTACGCCTTGGAGTGCTCGGCAACAAACTTGTCCATGACCTCTTCGTTCCTCAAGGTCATTATTGCCGCATGGTTCCACCCCTCTGCATAAACCCCGAAAGAGTGAGCTCTCTTCCCCTTTTCCTTCAACCTCTTCATGAATGAGCTCCAGAGGTCCGCCGATGAGGGTGCAGGCATCCTCTCTATCTTAAAGTTCTCAGAAAGCCTGTTTTCAAACACCTCAGGATCAAACTCTTTCAATCCATATATGAGCCTGTGGGTAGGGAATACAGTAAGCCCCTCGTCGTCCATATTAGAGAAGTACATGAGGGTATAGTTGAAACCTTCCTTGCCTGTATAATCAGGGCGCCTCTCCCTCATCTCGTTCCTGTAATTAAGGGCTGTCTCATAGCGGTGATGTCCGTCTGCTATAAATATCATCTTGTCGGAGATCTCTTTTATGAGACCGTTTATGATTAACTCGTCGGTGACACGCCAAAGCCGGTTGTTGGCGCCGTCCTCACCCTGAACATTCACTATGTGGGGGGGCTTTGCTTTCCCGGACAAAAGGGCATTTGTCTTCATTTCCGGGTCTGAATAAAGGGAAAAAATGGGAGAAAAATTGGCGTCTGTCGCCCTTGTCAGGTTAAGCCTGTCTGTCTTAGGCCCTGAAAGGGTCCTCTCGTGGGGAAGGATTACACCGGAGTCAAGCTCCTCAATGCGTACCAGTGACATAAACCCTTTTCTTGTCTTAAGAGTACCGTCTTTTAACCTGTAATCCTGCTCGTAAATGTAGACGGCAGGCCGTTCATCCCTGACCAGTATTCCATCTCCCTGCCACTTTTTAAAATCAGATGCAGCCCTCGTATACCGAGGAGATCCCTTGGCAAAGTCAAGCCTGACTATGTTGTAGTCGCTCTTCTGATACAGCTTTTCCTGACCATCCGGGGAGATCACGTCATAAGGAGGGGCCATGACCTTTGACATATCGTTGATTTTTTGCGGATTGTACAAAATCCCTTTAAACGGGGCTATAACTGCCATAATCCCTTTTCTCCTTTAACTAACTTCCTTTAAAATGTCTTCAACAATTTTTCTATATTCCGAAAGCCTTTCCTCAGACGAGGCCTCAAACCTCATTACAAGTATAGGGCCTGTGTTGGAGGCCCTGAGAAGCCCCCACCCTTCGGCAAATTTCACCCTTACACCATCGATATCTATTATAGGATAGTCCTTTGAAAGGATCTTCTTTACCTTTTCGACTGTCTCGAACTTCTTCTCCTCCGGGCAGTCGATCCGTATCTCTGGCGTGTTGAATGTCTTTGGAAGGTCCGAGAGGAGGGTCGAGAGTGGCTTCCCCTCTTTCAATAATATCTCTATTACCCGGCATGTGGCATAGATGGCGTCATCGAATCCAAAATATCTGTCGTTGAAGAAGATATGGCCGCTCATCTCCCCAGCAAGGAGCGCTTTTTCCTTCTTCATCTTGTCCTTTATCAGGGAATGCCCAGCCTTCCACATGATGGCCCTTCCACCATGCTTTTCTATGTCGTCATACATTATCTGGGAACACTTTACCTCACCAATGATTGTAGGTTTTTCTGACCCCTGACCTCTGACCCCTGACCCCTGGTTTTTAAGGATATCCCTCGCAAAGAGGACCATCAACTGGTCTCCCCAGACGATGCTTCCTTTTTCATCCACTACCCCTATCCTATCGGAGTCCCCATCGTATGCGACACCAATATCTGCATTCAAGAATTTTACGGTCTCTATGAGGGTCTTGAGATTTTCCGGGACTGTCGGGTCCGGGTGGTGGTTCGGAAAGTTTCCGTTAACTTCGCAGAAGAGCGGGATCACATCGACTCCTATACTTTTCAATAGTTCCGGGGCAACTAGGCCCCCTGTGCCGTTTCCTGCATCAACAACTGCCTTTATCCTTTTCCCTTGAGAAGGAATGCCCTTGAACTTCTCCCTTACCATTTCAATGTATGGTGGGATCACTTCAAACCCTTCAACCCTTCCGCTTGGACCGGAGGCAAAAGAACCGATCTCTATAAGCTTTCTAAGGTCTTGTATCCCGCCGCCGTGGATTGTCTCTTTACCGATCAGTATCTTAAAACCGTTGTATTCTGGAGGATTGTGGCTCCCGGTTATCATTATCCCGCCGTCCACATCCTTCGTATAAGCAGCGAAATAGAGGAGAGGGGTCGGGCATTCCCCTAAGTCGACCACATCTATACCGGTAGAGGTTATTCCTGCTATGAGGGCATCTCTGAGCCTTGTTGAACTCAGTCTGACATCTCTTCCTATCGCAACCTTATGTTTTTGACCGGCGACTGTTGACTGCCGACTGATTAAAGTCCCGTATCCCCTGCCAATCAGAGTTACCGCCTCATCAGTAAGGTCTTGCTCAGCAATCCCTCTTATGTCGTATTCTCTGAAAATAGATTTATTAATCATTATTCCATTCCTTAATAGTTTTTAGTTATAACTCCCCCCGTCCCCCTCTTAACTTAAGAGGGGGAGTGAGGGGGCGTTACTCTTTTAAATGTTTGCCCTTCTCTTATGCCACTCTGTTGCCTGTTCGTAGGCATGAGCAGCCCTCAGAACCGTTTCCTCATCAAATCCTTTCCCGATTATTTGCAGACCGATTGGGAGATTGCCGCTTGTAAAACCGCATGGAAGGGAGATTGCCGGAAGCCCTGCCAGGTTCACGGAAATAGTAAAGATGTCGGAGAGATACATCTGTAGCGGGTCTGCCGTCTTCTCCCCTATCTTAAAGGCAGGGGTTGGAGCAGTTGGAGTGACTATTACATCACATCTTTTGAACGCATCAACGAAGTCCTTCTGTATCAGTGTCCTTACCTTCTGGGCCTTCAGGTAATATGCGTCATAATAGCCGGATGAGAGGGCGTAGGTGCCAAGCATTATTCTCCGCTTCACTTCAGGGCCAAACCCTTCGGCCCTGCTCCGTTTATACATATCGAGGAGGTCTTTTACACCGGACGCCCTGTATCCGTATTTCGCCCCGTCAAAGCGGGCGAGATTGGAAGAGGCCTCGGCGGTTGCTATCAGGTAGTATACGGCCACGGCGTATTCGGTATGGGGAAGTGATATATCAACAACCTCGGCGCCGAGCCTTTCCATTTCTTTTACTGCCCTCTTTACTGCATCATCAACTTCCCTGTCCATCCCCTCAATAAAAAATTCCTTTGGAAGGCCGATTTTAAGCCCCTTTATATTCCCGGACAGGCCCTTTGAGTAATCGGGGATCAGGGTATTAACCGAGGTGGAGTCCATACCGTCATGACCTGCCATGACCTGGAGCATTATGGCTGTGTCCTTAACATCCTTTGTCATAGGCCCTCCCTGATCAAGGGAAGATGCAAAGGCTATCATCCCATAGCGGGATACTCTCCCATAGGTTGGTTTAAGTCCCACAATCCCGCAGCAAGCCGCAGGCTGCCTTATGGAGCCTCCAGTGTCTGTGCCGATGGACGCGATGCATTCGGATGCAGCAACTGATGCGGCAGAGCCGCCGCTGCTCCCTCCAGGTATCCGCTCAAGGTCCCAGGGGTTCCTTGTTATTCCGAAGTAAGAGGTTTCAGTGGATGAGCCCATTGCGAACTCGTCCATGTTTGTCTTCCCTAAAATCACTGCCCCTTCTTTTTTTAACCTTGCCACAACAGTTGAGTCGTAAGGAGGAATAAAGTTCTCCAGTATCTTTGATGAGCAGGTTGTTCTTATCCCCTCGGTGCAGAAGATGTCCTTTACAGCAATCGGGACGCCTGTAAGGGGCCTCATATCCCCTGCGGCTATCCTTTTGTCGGCCTCTTGAGCCTGTCTGAGAGCTTCGTCTCTGGAGATGGTCACAAAGGAATGAACCTTGTTTTCAACGGAATCGATACGTGAGAATACCGCCCTTGTCGCCTCGACAGACGAGAGCTCTTTCTTTTTCAGCTTATCATGAAGCTGCTGTATGGTAAGTTCGTATATCTCCATTATTCCACCACCTTCGGCACCCTGAAGCATCCGTCCGCCTTGTCAGGGGCATTTGCAAGGGCCCTTGCCTGTCCCAATGGCTGTATTATAATGTCTTCCCTGAAGACGTTGTTAACCGGTATGGCGTGGGAGGTGGGCTCTACCGCTTCCGTATTCAACTGCTTCAGCTTCTCCACATAACTGAGTATTGCGTCAAGCTGTCCTTTAAACGCCTCGGCCTCACCTTCGGCAAGATCGAGTCTTGCCAGGTTTGCCACATGTTCAACTTCTTTCTTTGTAAGGGCCAAGAGATGCCTCCTTAAAGATGAACGAATAAAATTAATCTACAGATGCAAGAAGAAAAGTTTATAACATACACAGGGTCACAAATTCAAGGATGTTCTGAACTATTTGGTTTCTGAAAATACCTGGGCGGAATAAGTGAGTATTGTGGCGTCTTTCTTCCATCCATCGGGGGGGAGTCCTGCCTTCATACATGTGTGCTCAAGAAAGGTATTCCTGTCCCAGCAATATTCTGCCGCCACCTGGGGCAGGAGAGTCCCGCATTGCATCCCTTTGATGATATATAACCCATGCCTTCCCACCTCTATCTCGTCGATATTTTTTATTTCCCTGAGGGGGGACAAAACTGATATCTCTATATGTATCTCCTTAAGCTCCTCTTCTTCAAGAGGTAGAAAGCGGGGATCGTGAAAGGCAGCCTGAAGTGACATCTCTTTTACAGTTTTATACAGAGGCTCCTCTGCCATGAATGACCCTATGCAACCCCTTAGAGAACCATCTTTATTATGGAGAGTAACAAAGGCGCCTCTGCTTTCTTTCAGTCTTGCGCTTTCAATTGACAGTTCAGGAGGTTGGACGCCCTTGAAATTGGCAGATATGGACTCTCTTGCAATCCTCAAAAGCTCCTTCTGCTCTTCTATTGTAAGTTCTTCGTCCATAACACCCTTTTTATAACAAGGATACAAAGCGCAGAAAATAACTCCCCCCATCCCCCTCTTAATTTAAGAGGGGGAGCAAGGGGGCGTTAAGGTTTTCTTTTTCTTAATAAAGTAATCTTTAAGTATCTTCTCATGGTCAAAGACCAGAGGCTCCGGCAGATTGGCTTCGTTGAATATCCCGACCTCGAGAGCATCGTCATCTGCTGCCGGTTCGCCAGTCGCTTTAGCAATGTATACTGTTGTGATGGTGTGGTGCCGCTTGTCTCTTGCAGGGTCAGAATATGTATGCAACTGCTCAATTAGGTCAACCTCCAAAGAAACCTCTTCCTTAGCCTCGCGCAGAGCGGCCTCTTCAATAGATTCGCCATAATCTATAAACCCGCCAGGAATTGCCCATCCGTAGGGAGGGTTCTTCCTCTTTATGAGAACGATACCTTTCCCTTCGATCTCTATGATTATATCAACTGTAGGTACAGGGTTTTTATATTTCTCAACCGAGGTTCCACAAGCAGGGCATCTTAAAAAGGAGTTGGTCTTTTCTGTCATTGGCGTAAAAGTAACACAACAAAAGGGTTGAGTCAAAGATTGATACCAATTCGCATTCAATTAAAGGCTATTGAATGCTCAGGTATAATACCAAGTAAGCTATTTGAAAGCAACTTGGTATAAATCTCCAGATTGCCTTAAAAAGAGCAGGCAGATCTCAACTTGCCTGAATTTTAGGCAATATTCTTCAATCCAAAACCCTCATATTGCAATCATGTTAATAATTACAGTAAGTTACATTTTTGGCACACCTCATGCTATATATCCAACAGACGTATCTTGTATACGACAAATCTCAATAAGGAGGAAGAACAAATGAGCAAGAGAATGATAAAGGGTTTTGTACTTACCCTGGGCGCTGTGGCCCTTCTAACTGGAATAGCGACGCTATCTATGGCAGAAGAAGTGGCAGACGTCTTGAAGGATGTGAAGATAAACGGGTTTGTCTCTACATCATACAACTATAACCTCAATACCCCTGATGACAGGAAGATACAGTATCGCCCGTTTAATGAAAATGCAGACAGCTTTAACCTGGATGCGGCTGAGCTGGTATTTCAAAAGGATGCGGCTGGGGTAGGGGACATTGGTTTCAGGACCGACCTCATGTACGGCTATACTGTTCCTAAGGCAATACGTTCTACGTGGCCCGGAGTGACGCCGAGCGCCGACGACGATCTGGATGTACAGCAGACATATATTCGATACATTGCGCCTGTGGGGAGCGGCCTAACCCTCGACTTCGGAAAATTCATCACGGAGATGGGGGCAGAGGTTATCGAGGGATACGATGGATGGGGATACAACTACTCCCGCTCTCTCTTGTTCTATTACACAATCCCGTATACCCACACAGGGGTCAGAGGGACTTACAAGTTTAATGACCAGGTTACCTTTATGGGACAGGTCTTTAACGGGTGGGACAATGTAGTGGATAACAACAGCGCAAAGAGCTGGTGCGCCCATCTGATGGTGATGCCTACGGCAGAGACTATGTTTAATCTTAAATACATGAGCGGCCCTGAGCAGACCGACAACACCACCAATCTTCGGAATGTTGTTGATGTAAACCTGACCACGCCCATAGTGGAGCATTTGACACTTAGTTTAGACTACGTA
>JAENJC010000090.1 GCA_016844545.1 Deltaproteobacteria bacterium
ATCTGACGATTTTACATTCTCGGCCCCGAATTTCAGCTCCGCAATGGTGACAGGGGAAAGATAGACAGGCTCATCTCCAGTAACGGAGGCCACATCGGCAGGGGACAAAATCCCCCTTTCAACATCGATCCAGATGCATGTATCGATCAGGAAGCCCATGGATCACGCACCTTGCCAAGATCGTCCTTCCCTGCCTTCCTTGAATCCTTTATCCATTCCCTGGCCGCTTCCTCCGGCATGGTGTTGTATATGTCCGACATGGCATCAAGAGCTGTCATAGTGGCAGGCCCCGGGACAATGCGCGCCACCTCGTGGTTGTTGCGGATTACTATCAGTTGTTCGTGCTTGAATTCCACGCGGTCAAGCATGGTCCTGAAATTGCGGGCAAGTTCTGTAGCGGTGACAATAAACATGGTCCCTCCTAATCAGATAATCTGATTAATCTTATAACCAGAGGATAAGGTTGTCAAGAAGTTTAAGGGAAATTGAGCCTTTGCGAACGGCATTGACATAAGGCATTTTTAATAATAGTTTATCAGCATGGAGGTAACTGTGAAGAGCAAGGTCTATTTTGCGGATATGAGGACAAACGTCAAGAGGAACCTGTTTGACAAGCTGGATGCACTGCTTGCCAGGGTAGAGTTTAAAGAGAGATTTTCAAAAGGCCAACTTGTTGCCGTAAAACTGCACTTTGGTGAGAAGGGGAATACCTCTTATATTCGACCTAACTTTGTCAGGCGCGTAGTGGACAGGATTAAGGAGACAGGCGCAAGGCCTTTTCTCACAGATGCAAATACACTCTATGTGGGACAGAGGGGGGAGTCTGTCTCCCATCTGATTACCGCCATAGAGAACGGTTTTGACTATGCCGTGGTCGGAGCGCCTTTGATAATAGCTGATGGCTTGAGAGGGGAATCTGCTCATAAAGTGAAAATAAACGGAGAGCATTTCCAGGAGGCAAGTATAGGCTCCGAGATAGTGGCTGCTGACGGGATGGTTGTGATGACCCACTTCAAATGCCATGAGATGACCGGGTTCGGCGGGGCAATAAAGAATGTGGGTATGGGGTGCGCTAGTCGGGAAGGAAAGCTTGCCCAGCATTCTAATGTGGCTCCTGTAGTTGACCAGTCCAACTGCACAGCTTGTAAGAGCTGTCAAAAGTGGTGCCCAGCAGGGGCTATTACAGTTGGGGAAAAAGCATTTATAGATGCAAAGATCTGTATCGGCTGCGGGAAGTGCATAATAGTCTGCCCTGAAAAGACGATCCATATCCAGTGGGATGAGACCACTGCAAAGCTCCAGGAGAAGATGGCTGAGTATGCCTGTGGGGCCATGAAGGAAAAAGAGGGGAGGGCGGTATTCATCAGCTTTATTACGCAGGTATCCCCTTCATGCGATTGTTACGGCCACACCGATGCCCACATAGTCCCGGATATCGGGATACTTGTATCCGATGACCCTGTGGCCCTTGACCAGGCCTGTGCAGACCTGGTCAATCAGCAGGAGGGTTTTAAGAATTCAGCCCTTAAAAAAGGACACGAGCCCGGCGGAGATAAGTTCCGGGGTGTGCATCCAGAAGTAGACTGGGAGATGCAGCTTGCCCACGCAGAGAAGATGGGGCTTGGGAGCAGGAGTTACGAGTTAGTTGCGGTAAACTGACAAGTCTTGCCAATCCATCCTTACTGTGTTACCGTCTGCCCTATGGAAGTCATTACCTGCCATCATAACTCCGACTTCGATGCCCTCGCATCCATGCTTGCTGCAAAAAAACTCTATCCAGATGCAGTTCCAGTATTCCCAGGCTCTCAGGAGAGGGTCCTCCGGGACTTTCTTACCCAGAACTCCTTTTTCCGGTTTGAGACTATGTCAGCCAAGGATATAGACCTGGATAAGGTCGAAAGGCTTATCATTGTCGATACCCGCCAGCCGGGAAGGATCGGCAGGCTTGCGGAGGCCCTGGAAAGGCCAGGTCTTGAGGTGCATATATATGACCACCACCCGCCTATGATCGGGGATATAGTCGGCACCATCGACGTTCACAGGAAGGTAGGGGCCACAACTACTGTAATGGTGGGCCTGCTCAAAGATAGAGGGATTGATATAACCTCTGAAGAGGCCACAGTCATGATGATGGGGTTGTACGAGGAGACCGGCTGTTTTACCTTTATTTCAACCTCTGGGGAAGACTTGCAGGCTGCGGCATATCTTCTTTCAAAAGGTGCCAATCTGAATATCGTCACAGATTACATAGTCAAGGAGATGACGTCTGATCAGATATCCCTCTTGAACGAGATGCTCCAGTCCCTGGCTATTGTCAATATAGGCGGCGTTGATATAGGGATCACTCATGTCCTGGTTGAGGAGTATAAGGGGGACATAGCCATCCTTGCCCATAAATTAAGGGATATGGAGGGTATGGACGTCCTCTTTGTCCTTGCGGCTGTGGAAGGGAGGCTCCATATAATAGCGAGGAGCAGGATTGATGAGGTGGATGCAGGGGAGATTGTCGCTGAGTTTGGCGGAGGAGGGCATCATGAGGCCGCCTCCGCATCCATAAAGAAGATCCCTATAGTTGAGGCAAAGGAGAGGTTGATAAATGTCCTGAGAGACAAGGTCAGGATCAGGAAGTGCGCTAAGGATATAATGTCTTTCCCTGTAAAGACCGTCTCTGCATCCCAGTCCATAGCCGAGGCAGGCGATCTTATGGCCAGGTATGACATGGATGCACTGCCTGTTGTTGACGATGGCTCGGTTATAGGGATTATCTCCAAGGCGTCGGTCAGCAAGGCAAGGTATCATGGTCTTGCAGATTCAAAGGTTACAGATTACATGAATGCAGGAATAGAGACCCTTTCCCCTGATGCCCCTCTTTCAATGGTGAGGCAGATCATTATTGAACACAACCAGCCGGCAGTTCCGGTTATAGATAACGGACGATTATCCGGTATCATATCAGAGAACGACATCTTAAAGCTCCTCCATTATGAAACATTAAAGAGCTCGCTTGAGCCTTACCCACATATCCGTAAGAAGAATATTGCAAAGATGATGGAGGAGAGGCTTCCTGCAAGGGTTTTGGAGATACTTAAAGAGGCCGGTATCGTGGCAGACACTCTCGGCTTTACCGTTTATACAGTTGGAGGCTTCGTAAGGGATATTATCTTGAAGTATGAGAATCTGGATATGGACCTGGTAATAGAAGGCAACGGGATTGCGTTTGCCAATGCCTTTGCAGAAAGATATGGATGCAGGGTAAAGACCCATGAGAAATTTGGGACCGCGGTCATTGTTTTTCCAGATGGGTTGAAGGTTGACGTGGCCTCATCAAGGCTTGAACATTATGAGAAGCCAGCGGTCCTTCCCACTGTGGAGAGAGGCTCCATACAGCAGGATCTGTACAGGAGGGATTTTACCATAAACACCCTCGCTGTGAGCCTTAATCAATCCATATTCGGTGATCTTCTTGATTTCTACGGAGCCCAGAGGGACATAAAGGAAGAGACTATCCGGGTACTGCACAACCTGAGCTTTGTTGAGGATCCAACGAGGGTCTTTAGGGCCATAAGGTTTGAGCAGAGATTTTCATTCAAGATGAGCAGGCACACCCATGCCCTTATAGCTAATGCCGTGAAACTCAACTTCTTTGAAAAGCTGAGTGGGAAGAGGTTATTTAACGAACTTGTCCTTATACTTAAGGAAGAGAGGCCCATAAAGGCCATAAACAGAATGGCTGAACTGTGCCTCCTCAGGTTTATCCACCCAAGGCTCAGGGTCGGAGAAAAGGAGAGAGAGGTAATAGGGAATATCATAGGGACCCTTGCTTGGTATAGGCTACTCTTCCTGAAAGAGAGATGCGACCCCTCCCTTGTTTACATGATGGGTCTCCTGGACTCCCTGAAGCTGAAGGAGATTGATGAATTCTGTATCCGGCTTGCAGTCCCTGGAAGGCTCAGGGAAAAGCTCGTAATTGCGAGAAAGACGGGCGTTGTGGCCATGAGACGCCTCGCAAGGGGAGGACTTAAGGACAGCGAGCTTTACCACTTATTAAAACCGTTACAGATGGAGGCCCTTCTTTACATCACTGCTAAAGGAGGGGAGACTGTAAAGAAGGAGGTCTCCCGCTATATCACTCACCTGATAGAGATAAAGACTGCTCTGAGCGGAAATGACCTGAAAAAGTCCTTCGGGCTGAAGCCTGGCCCTGAATTTAAAAAGATCCTGGCTGGCCTTCTTGACGCCAAATTAGAAGGAGTTGTGAAGACGAGGGAGGAGGAGATGAAGTGGGTGAAAAGGCGGATTAAAAAATAGTAGGCATCTTATCTCTCAGGGTGGGGATAAAAGTCCGCGAGCGTCTCTTCTAAGAGATAGGGTTGTCTTGCCGTAACTAATTGTGTTATCTTTGGTCCAGCAGTAATAAAATAACAAAGGAGGATTCACAAATGTCAATGAAAGTAGAAATCAAAGGGGACAAGCTTTGCATCGAGATTGACCTTCAAAAACCCACACCGTCGGCGTCCGGCAAGACCCTGGTTGTAGCCAGCACAAGAGGGAACGTTTCCACTGAGGCTATAATTGATGGGAAGCCTGTGACTATAGGGCTGAATGCTTACATCTATCCATAAAAGCGTAGGATTAGTATGCAAAAAGGGATACCTCTTACAGAAGGGATAAACCCGGCCTCCAAAGATTTAGATGTTAAAGCTATCGCCGAGATCATTGAGATTATGAACAATGAGGACAGGCGGGCCGTGGAGGCGGTCTTTCAGGCAAGGGAGCAGATTGAGAAGGCCATAGCGGCCGTTGTGGAGACATTTAACAACGGCGGGCGGCTCTTCTATATCGGAGCAGGGACCAGCGGAAGGCTTGGAGTGCTTGATGCTTCAGAGTGTCCTCCTACCTTCAGCGCCCCTCCTGAGATGGTTCAGGGGATCATTGCAGGAGGTGATGCTGCCCTGAGAAAGGCGGTTGAAGGGGCGGAGGATGATGAGGAGGCAGGCAGACAGGCCATCTATGCGAGCGGCGTGAGTAAGGGTGACATGGTAATCGGCATATCTGCTTCTGGGTTGGCTGCCTTTGTGATTAGCGCCCTGGAAGAGGCCATGATGATAGGAGCAAGGACGTGGCTGATTACATGCAACAAAAAGATTGAGCCATTTGTCGAATCTATGGTTGACGGTATTCTTGCAATTGACACCGGGGCGGAGGTTATTGCAGGTTCAACGCGCCTTAAGGCCGGGACTGCTACGAAGCTTGTCCTCAACATGATAACAACGATTTCGATGGTTAAAACAGGAAAGGTCTACGGCAATCTTATGGTGGATGTAAACCCTACCAACAAAAAGCTTAAAGAGAGGGCAATGAGGATAATATCCGAGGTCGCGCAATGTGGTATGGACGAGGCAGGAGAACTCCTCGTTACATCTGGAAATATTCCAAAGATGGCAATAGTAATGAAGATAAAAGGAGTAGAAAGGGTCGCCGCAGAGAGATTATTGGCAGAGCATAAAGGAATCTTGAGAGAGGCGATAAAATGAAGAGGCTTATCGAGGTGTTCGATAAACCGAGTAGAACTGTCCTTGGTCTTATGTCCGGGACGTCCCATGACGGGATAGATGCGGCAATTGTGAAGATCAGTGGCCGGTGGTCGGTGGTCAGTGGTCGGCAAAAAATTGAAGCAGTTAAACTTCTTTATCACAACACATATTCTTATAATGCCGAGGTTAAGAAAAGGATCGGGAAGGCATTCAACGGTA
>JAENJC010000245.1 GCA_016844545.1 Deltaproteobacteria bacterium
TGGACACCTATCTGACGCTTTTTGTGGATTTCTATGGCATCAAGAGTGATTGGCCCGGACTTGAAGAGGCGAAACGGCAATCCACACCAAAAAAGAAGGCAGAAAAAATTAACAGTGCCACTCAAGTCCAAGTGAACATGCTTTTTGGAACCTGTGGTAGTGACAGTCGATTCATTCCCTTTGTCGCCATGCACGAGTTTGAAGCGTTGCTGTTCAGTGAACCACAAAAACTCGCCGAGCAGTTAAATGTATCTCAATCAAAGATTGAAAAAATTCTTAAAGAATGTGGTGAGCCGGAGAATATCGACGATTCACCAAAGACAGCACCATCCAAGAGACTGGAAGACCTTTCAGATCGATTCAAAAAGACATCGACTGGCATCGCGATTGCCAAAGCAATTGGCTTGACCAAAATTCGAGAGAGTTGCCCTATCTTCAATGGTTGGTTGACGGCTGTTGAAAACCTGAAAGGAGCCTCCAATGGCTAAACTAGGCTCCCGAGGGCCAAAGCAACATTCATTCAGGAACAAGCTGCTGCTCAAGCAGTGGCTTGTCAGCCTGGGGGAAACAAGGGCAAGAGCAGAGGGTCAAGTCTTGAAATATCAGTTTGCCCTCTCAACCCGCTCCAATATACCATTTGCAACGTATGGGAGGGCCGCGTCTACTTTTCACAAACATTATCATTAGCGCCAAGCGATCCGCCGGACCGCCCCTAAAGCGCGATACGGAATGAACGGAAAATCGGAACAGCGTAACGCAATGGCGATTTGTGATAAAGTTAAGTGGAGATCTTCAAAATGGAATTTAAACTCGTCATTAAAACTCTATTGGCGGAATTTGAGAAAGCAAAAGTCCGTTATGCACTGATGGGCGGTTTCGCTCTGGGGGCCTTGGGGATACCGAGGGCCACTGTGGACATAGACTTTCTGGTGCTTCGTGACGACATGGAAAGAGTCTCAGGCATAATGGCTGGTATGGGGTATAGGTGTGTGTATAAGAGCGAAAATGTCTCTCAATATGTTTCATCGGAAAAGATATTTGGCGAGGTAGATTTTCTGCACGCATTTCGCGAGTCATCTATGGGAATGCTTGAAAGGGCTGAGGATATAAAGATATTTGGGGAAGAACTGGCAATCAAGGTAGTAAAACCTGAAGACCTTATAGGTCTGAAGGTTCAGGCAATGGCAAATGATGAGACAAGGAAGGCCGTTGACCTTGCCGATATTGAAGCATTGATGGCACATTACGGAACAAAGCTTGACTGGCTGGTTATAGAGGAATATTTTTCCATCTTTGGAATGAGTGAGACGGCAAAGGAACTGAGGAGGAAATACAGTGGCTCTTAGCGAAAAAGAGAAAGAGGAATTAAGAAGCCTGGCAAAGTCCTCTTCCTTGCGTGATGATATGAGGCATGTCGCCCTCAACCGCCGTAATCCCATTATCGTTAATGGCAAGGTGTGGACATGGACCGGCTGCTTGAATTCCTGGATCAGTACAACGCGTTTGTCAACCACGAGCCTAAGCCCTTCAAGCCCATAATAGACAAGGTTATGAAGCTGTGAGTTTGACTGCAAGCGATAAAGGGTCGCGTCTTCATCGCCTTCCAGGAGTGTTTATTCCCCCAATATAGCTGATCCTGTAAATCGCTCCAGCCATATCATCAGATACAAGCAAAGCCCCGTCCGGCATTACCTGAACGTCCACAGGACGCCCCCATGCCTTTCCGCGCTGTAACCATCCCTCCGCGAAGACTTCGTATTTTGCTGCCTTGCCATCTTCGAGGCGTACAAGAGTCACCCTGTAGCCTATGGGAGTGCTGCGGTTCCATGAGCCATGTTCTGCTATGAATATATGGTTTCGATATTCCTTCGGGAACATATCTCCTGTATAAAAACGCATCCCCAGAGAGGCAACGTGGGGACCGAGCTCCATGGCAGGAGGGGTAAACTCCTCAGGGTTTCGTCCCTCGCTATAATCCGGGTCATGTATCTCCTTTCCATGGAAATAGGGAAAGCCGAAGTACATGCCTGTTCGAGGGGCATGATTCAGTTCATCCGGCGGGATATCGTAGCCAAGCATATCCCTGCCGTTATCGGTAAACCAGAGTTCTTTTGTAAGAGGGTCCCAGTCAAAACCAACGGTATTTCGGATTCCCTTTGCAAATATCTCCAATCCGGAACCGTCAGGCTTCATCCTCATGATTGATCCGTATCTCTTGTCTTCCTTCTCGCAAACATTGCACGGAGCACCTACCGGGACATATAACATTCCGTCAGGCCCGAAGCGGATGAATTTCCAGCCGTGATGCGTTTCTTTGGGAAAACTGTCATTGACAACGACAGGCTGTGGCGGATTCTTCAGGCGGGATTCTATATTGTCATATCTAAGCACCCGGCTGACCTCTGCCACATAGAGTGAACCATCCCTGAATGCCACACCATTCGGCATATTTAGACCCTGGCTACGGCATAGACCTCCCCGTCTCTCGTTCCCACAAAAAGGATACCGCCGGGGCTGAGAGTCATGGAGCGAGCTCCAGGCACGTTGCCGGCATAAACCTCAATCTTGAACCCCGGCGGCAGCTTGATCTTGTCGAGACGCAACTCCCCATAGCTGTAAGTGGCTGAGGAGAAGAGAGCCAACAGGGAAATGAAAAAGATTTGAGGTCTAAGTGTGCTCATAGCGGTATTATTTAAATATCTCAGCAAGGAAGATCTTCATCGCCTCCCAGGAGCGTTTATCGGCTTTTTCATCATATGCAACACCCCTGGATTTATCATTCCCTGACTCTGGATTGCTAAAGCTGTGAACCGCGCCGCCATATATATAAACCTGCCAGTCTACCCCGGCTTTGCGCATCTCATTCTGAAAGGCCGTCATCAGCTCTGCTGGAACAGAGGGATCATCTCCTCCGTGAAGGACCAGGACCTTCCCCTTGATATTCTCAGCATCCTTTGTATCGGGCGTATCAAGACCGCCATGGAAGCTTACAAATCCCGCAAGGGGAGCGCCGCTTCTCGCTAACTCAAGGATGGCAGTCCCTCCAAAGCAGTACCCTATAGCCGCCATCCGCTTTGTATCGGTCAATTCATGCTTCCTTAGAACCTCAAGCCCAGAATTGGCCCGCTCCCGCATAAGCTTCCGGTCGTTCCTATAAGTACCGGCCAGTGCCCCGGCCTCTTTTGCGTCCTTTGCAACAATACCTTTCCCGTACATATCAAGGGCAAAGGCAACATAACCTAGCCTGGCCAACTGATCCGCACGCCTCTTTGAGTAAGCGTTATTCCCCCACCATTCATGAACAACCAAAACCCCGGGTCTCTTCCCCTTAATTGCATCATCATAGGCCAGGTACCCTTCAAGTAGGGTGTCACCATGTTTGTATTCTATAGTTTCAGTGTGGAGTTCAGCCCCGGCGTTGACCGACCATAAAGAGATCAAACCTATAATCAGCAGATATCTCATAAAGCCCTCCTCTTATTTAATTGCGCCATTTGTTTGCCCTATATTGAATTATACCAGATCCCAAACACTTTTAAAGTTATCTTCACTCCATTCCGGCTTTGCCCCGAAAGAATGAGGGCGATCCGATTTGTCCTGATGGAAAAAAGCATGGATATGGTATTATTCAAAAGATGACTGAGGTAAAAGATGATGAGACCCTTGACGAGATCAGGGGAGTCAGGATAATCCAGAAGAAGAAGGGGTACAGGTTTTCAGCTGATTCTCTCCTTCTTGCAGATTTTCCTGACCTTACTGGTGTGATAAAGGCTGTGGATCTGGGCACTGGGAGCGGGATCATCGCCATTCTCCTTGCCAAGAGATCACAGGAGTTGAGTTTGGTCGGGATTGAGCTGCAGGATACCCTTTTTGACCTGGCAGTAAGAAACGTTGACCTCTCATCCCTTTCGGACAGGGTAGAGATTGTAAAAGGGGATTTGAAGGGTATTAAGGAAAGATTTAAAGCCGGAAGGTTTGATCTGGTTATCTGCAACCCGCCCTATTACCCCATAGGCAAAGGAAGGATCGGTCCGAATCTGGAAAGGACCGTGGCAAGACATGAAGTGGCAGTTACATTGACCGATATCATCGAGGCCTCTGAGTATTTGCTCAGGGATGGCGGCAGGATTGCTGTGGTGTATCCGGCTAAAAGGTGTAGCGAGGTGATTTCAGAGATGCGGAGGCATAAAATCGGCCCCATGAGGGTCAAAGAGGTCCATACGAAGGTAGTTGAGGTGGTCCTTGTCGAGGGGAAGAAGGGCTATGCCGGGGAGTTGCTGCTGGAGCCGCCTTTTTGTCTCTGATCCTTCCAGGCCTTGACCTGGGCCTCTTTGATGCGTACCTTTTTTATTATATCCCTTAATTCGGGGTCTCTCACAGATGACAGTTCATTGTCTAGCCTCAGAACCACTTCCTGGGGGAGATATACATCCTTCCACGGCCTGAATTTTCCCTTTCTGGGCTGACCTAATTTGCCAATCTGGAACCTTACATCCTTGACGGCATTCTCCTTCATATATCCATTGACCTTCTCAAGGATCAGGGATTTCATGAACTGGAGCTGCTGCATCCAGACCGGAGAGTCGACCTTGAGAAAGAGGATGCCGTCCTTGAGTCTGTCA
>JAENJC010000246.1 GCA_016844545.1 Deltaproteobacteria bacterium
GCCATGATGACAATGACCCTTGGGGTAAAAAATATCTTTGGCTGTGTCCCGGGAAAGAGGAAGGTGCGCTGGCACTTTGAGGCAGGTCACGACAAGATGGCCTTTGCAAAGATGCTGGTGGAGTTTTATCAACTCTTGAGTCCGCGTCTTACCATCCTGGACGGGATAATCGGCATGCAGGGGGATGGCCCAGGGAGCGGAATTCCAAGGGAGATGGGGATCATCGCCGCTTCATCCGATGCCGTAGCCATGGACTTGATCATCAGCCGGATGGTTGGTCTCGAGCCTAATGAGCTTCCAACAACAAAGGCTGCCATGGAGCTTGGTATCGGTGAGACAGACCTTGAAAAAATAGAATTAGCTGGGGATGCAGTTGGGATGGTCTTTGAGAACTTTGTATTGCCTGAAACCACAGAGCCAAGGTTTGTAACATTCCTTCCTTCATTTGTAAAGAAACATATTAATAATGCCCTTACCTCAAGACCTGCTGTGAAGCATGACCTTTGCAGGTTGTGCAATATATGCGTAACCTATTGCCCGCCCCAGGTCATGGAGATTACCGATAAACTAAGGATCAATTATGACGATTGTATCCGATGCTACTGCTGCCATGAGCTGTGTCCAGAAGGGGCAATAGATATAAAGAAGGGGTGGGGGATGAAACTGCTGGCTTAATGTAGGGGCGCATTGCAATTCGCCCAGGGCAGGTCAACGACCTGCCCCTACAATATGTGCTTTTCCAATTTTAAAAGCCATTCCTTTATCCATACCCCTCCTGAATACCCTCCCAGCGCCCCATCCGAATTTATTACCCTGTGGCATGGGATTATTATCGGGACAGGGTTCTTTCCGTTTGCGCCTCCCACAGCCCTGAAGCCTTTAGGGGAGCCAACCTCCTCAGCAAGCCATTTATAACTTCTGGTTTCTCCATAAGGTATATCAAGGAGTTTTTCCCAGACCTTTCTCTGAAACGCTGTGCCAGTCGGAATATCCAGGGCATATCTTTTAAAATCTATCCTCTTTCCGCTTAAGTAGCATTGAAGATCTTTCTTAAGGGCATCGAGTCTCTTATTATCTCTTACTGGCTCCCCAAGCTGCTTGATCTCGGAGAAAAATATTTCTTCATTAACAGAGATGGAGATGGAGCAGATCCCGGCAGGTGTAGAGGCTATGTAGATGATTCCTATTGGAGAGTCTATGGATGAGTAGAAAACAGGTATCATGTTGATTTAAATCCCCCTCAATCTACCCGCAGGGCATTCATACCCGGAGGGTGTAAACCCCTTTTTTCAAAGGTGGAAGCTTAAAGCATCCCCAGATACCAGAATATAATCGGTTCTCCGAGGAACAGGTACAAAAGGGCGCCCATGGAGAGAAAGGGCCCGAACGGTATTGCGTATTTACTGTCCTTGCCCTGAGCTGCCATAAGGGCAACCCCGATAACGGTGCCGATCAGTGAACCTGAAAATATAGTAAATAGAGCACCCTTCCATCCAAGGAATGCCCCAACCATGGCGAGAAGTTTTATGTCCCCTCCACCCATACCCTCTTTTTTGGCAAGGAACTCGTATCCGGCGGCCACAAGAAAAAGGATGCCGCCGCCTGCAAGGATGCCGATAAGCGACTCCTTATAGGTGATATCAGGCAGGGCGAAGGATGCAATAAAACCTATAGGTATGCCGGGTAGAGAGATAATGTCCGGGATTATCTGGTGGTCAAGGTCTATGAATGTGATGACAATCAGGGAGGCGATGAATGCGAAGTATATAAAATAGCTCAGCGAAGGCCCGAGCTTTATGAAGGCAGCCAGTGACAAGAGGGCCGTAATAAACTCTACCATAGGATACCTGGCGGATATCGGCTCCCTGCACTTCCGGCATTTACCTATCAGCACTAAATAACTTATTATAGGGATGTTATCGTACCACATTATAGGGGCCTGGCACTTGGGGCAGTGAGAGGGCGGGAATGCAATCGACTTGCCCGCTGGTATGCGAAAGATGCAGACGTTCAGAAAGCTTCCGACTATGGCGCCGAAGATGAAGGAAATGACAAAAAGCATTGGTGATAAATAACCTAAATGCCCGCAGATGTCAAATAGCAAAGTTAATACCAAGTTGCTTTCAAACATCAACTGTTGAGCCCAATGAAAGCTTACTGTCATGCCCGAATGCTTCTGTCGGGCATCCATAAAACATTAATTTTACAAGACCTGGATTCCCGATTAAACACTTCGGGAATGACAAATAAGGAGATTTGCAAGAGCCTCTTATGAAACTTATTAAAAAAGTTCGATCTTTTAAAATATCTGGCTATATCTTTCTAAATTAGACATAATCAATCAAAATCAACCCTTGCCTTTATTGTCAACTTCTATTAAAAACACACTTCATCCCTTAGCACTCTTGATATGAGAGTGCTAATTTTCACAAAGAGGGGTGAGGCAAAAAAATCGGGCTTGACGATTACAATATTTTGTTTAAGATTACAAAATAGAAAATAAAATAAAAGGAGGAGAAAGGAACATGAAGATCAGGCCGTTGCAGGACAGAATTATTGTAAAGAGGATCAAGGAAGAGGAGAAGACAAAGGGTGGGCTATTTATCCCGGAGACTGCCAAGGAAAAGCCTTCCGAGGGTGAGATTGTAGCTATTGGGAAAGGAAAGATCTTGGAAAATGGGACGTTATTGCCGCCCGATGTCAAGGTTGGCGATAGGATTCTTTTCAGCAGGTACGGTGGTTCCGAGGTGAAGATAGAGGGTGTAGAACACCTGATCATGAGGGAAGACGATATCCTCGGAGTTATAGAAAAGTAGGGGCAATCCTTGTGATTGCCCAAAATAAGGGCGGGCACAAGACCCGCCCCTACAAGTAGAAAAGGAAGAATCAAAAACATAAAATATCAAGGAGGAAGTTATGGCAGCAAAGCAGTTAGTATTTGGACAGCCGGCAAGGGACGCGATACTCAAGGGAGTAAATGTCCTGGCTGATGCAGTTAAGGTTACACTTGGTCCTAAGGGGAGAAATGTCGTAATTGAGAAGTCCTATGGCTCTCCTATTATCACTAAGGACGGCGTTACTGTTGCAAAGGAGATCGAGCTCAAGGACAGGTTTGAGAATATGGGAGCCCAGATGGTTAAGGAAGTAGCATCCAAGACCTCTGATGTGGCTGGTGACGGGACGACTACGGCAACCGTTCTTGCCCAGGCGATATACAGGGAAGGGGCAAAGCTTGTCGCAGCCGGACACAACCCTATGGACATAAAGAGGGGAGTTGACAAGGCGGTGGAGACCGCAGTGGCGGCGCTGAAAGACCTCTCCAAGCCCTGCAAGACCGAAAAGGAGATAGCCCAGGTAGGCACCATCTCGGCCAACAATGATTTGACCATTGGGAAGATATTGGCAGAGGCGATGAGCAAGGTTGGTAGGGAAGGGGTTATAACCGTTGAAGAGGCAAAGACCCTCGAAACAACTCTTGAGGTTGTGGAAGGTATGCAGTTTGACAGGGGTTACCTCTCCCCTTACTTTGTAACAGACCCGGACAGGATGGAGGTTGCTCTTGAAGACCCGTTCATCCTTATACATGAAAAGAAGATATCCAACATGAAGGACCTGGTTCCTGTGTTGGAGCAGATCGCAAGGCAGGGCAAGCCCCTCCTGATCATAGCCGAGGATGTTGACGGCGAGGCCCTTGCTACGCTGGTTGTCAATAAGTTGAGGGGCACCCTCTCAGCAGCTGCCGTAAAGGCCCCTGGGTTCGGAGACAGGAGAAAGGCGATGCTGGAAGACCTCGCAATCCTCACCGGTGGAAGGGCCATCACCGAGGACCTTGGCGAGAAGCTTGAGAATCTGACACTTGCTGACCTTGGCCGTGCAAAGAAGATTGTAATTGACAAGGACAACACGATTATCGTGGAAGGGGCAGGGGACAAGAAGCTCATAGAGGCCAGGGCAAAGCAGCTCAGGACCCAGATTGAGGAGACCACTTCATCCTACGACAAAGA
>JAENJC010000091.1 GCA_016844545.1 Deltaproteobacteria bacterium
TTGCCGAAGTTGGGGGCAAAGAGCTTAACATGCGTACGTCTCTTGTCCCTTCTTGATTTTGAGTGTCTCCATTTTGGATTGGGCATTTCACTTCTCCTTATATTATTTATTGCTTCTAAGGCACCAAGACACAAAGTTTTCTCTATAAATTTCTTAGAGTCTTTGTCCCTTTGTGACTGACTTATTTAATCTTTAAATTCTTAAGCCCTGCAAGCCTTAAATCCACCGGCCCGCTCCGGCACCCACAGTCACCCTTGTTAAGGTTTGCACCGCACTCAGGGCAAAGCCCCTTGCAATCCTCCTTACATAAAGGCCTCATCGGCAAGGCGAGGGCAACCTGTTCATGAACAAGGGCAGTAATGTCTATCTCTCCGCCGGAATAATAGCAGATATCCAAGGCATCTTCTGTAAGCTCTTCTTTTTCCTCTTGGATCGCCTCCTGGGGGAGGTAGTCATAAGAAAATGGGTGACTTATGTCTTCAGTAAATTCATCAAGGCACCGGCCGCAGGTCATAACCGCTGACCCCTGAAGCTGACCACTTATAGTGATACCACCTGATCCCTTTTGAGCTTGAAGGGCTACGGCAATGGGGCCGACTATCTTCGCCCCTTCTTCCTTATTCAAATAGTCAAAAGAACCGGCAGGTTCGTGATAATCGAGAGCCAAACCCTCATCAGGAATCTTGTCTACAGAAAGCTTCATAAGTTATAAAGAAAGTTACAAATATATAGAATGGTTTATCCCTTGTCAAGTCAATAAAGGATGTGTTGAGTTAAACGCTTAACAGGCAGGGGTTAAGGCGTTTTTCTTTCCCCATTGTGGATATAGCACTGTCCCCATAGTTGTGTCCTGGATGCACTGTTATGGAATCGTTGAGGTTTTTAAGCCTATTCATGGTCTTTCTAAACTCGGAATCGTCTCCTCCCGGAAGGTCTGTCCTTCCACAGCTCCCCACAAACAGCGTATCACCCGTAAAAAGGTTATTCTCCACCATAAGGCAAATAGAGCCTGGTGAATGTCCTGGAGTGTGAATAACTACAGCGGAAACCTTTCCGAGGTTTAAAGTATCTCCATCGTTCAGCTTCATATCGGCCTCTGGAGGGAAGAAGTGTCTCAGGTATTTTGTCTCTGCTTCGTGGATGGCGATAACGGCGCCTGAGAGTTCCTTCATCGTTCTGTTCCCGTTCACATGGTCTTCATGGCAGTGGGTGTTTACGATGTATTTAATGGTGATGCTCTCTTCTCTGGCGATGTCGTAAAGTCTCTCCGGCTCCCAGGAAGGGTCAATAACTATGCCCTCTTTTGTTTCCGGGTCTCCGATGATATATGCGAAGTTGAGCATCCCGCCTACCTCAACCTGTTTAATAATCATGTCTCCTCCCTTTCTTGTTGATTTTCAGACAGAAGTATATAAAATAAAGAAGGTTTGCGCAAATATATTCTGGAGGTGACGGTTGAGAGACCCGAGGATCGAAAAACTTGCAGATATCCTGGTCAACTACTCTGCAAAGATAAAAAAAGGGGACACAGTCCTTATAAGAGGTGATGAACTTGGCAAGCCCCTGCTCCTTGAGGTTTACAGAAAGGTGGTGGAGGCAGGCGGGAACCCGCTGACCAGTGTAACCTTTGAGGAGATGAACAAGATCTTTTACGACTGTGCATCGGAGGAGCAGCTTTCCCATACCTCCAGAATAAGGCTTTATGAGGCAAAGAACTGTGATGCGGTCATCATAGTCCACGCCCCTGCCAACAGCAAGGCGTTAAGCGCCGTAGACCCTCCAAAGATGAGCATGAAGAGTAAGGCAAATAAACCTGTAAGTGAGATCATAATGAACAAGAAGAGGTGGGTGCTCACCAACTATCCCACCCAGGCCCTGGCCCAGGATGCCGAGATGTCTATAGATGAGTACGAAGATTTTCTGTTCAGTGCAACAAACCTTGACTGGGCAAAGGTAGACAGGGAGCAGGAAAGTATAAAGAAGGTCGTTGACAAGGGAAATACGATACGGATAGTTGGAAGGGATACAGACCTGACCTTCAGCATCAGGGGCAGGAAGGGGATAAAGTGCTCAGGGAGCTTCAATATGCCTGACGGCGAGATATTCTATGCCCCTATTGAAAACTCTGCAAACGGGCATATATGTTATGAATTTCCGGCCATCCACGGCGGGAAAGAGGTTTCCGGGATACGACTGGGATTTGAGAAGGGGAAGGTAGTGAAGGCCACTGCTGAAAAGAACGAGGAGTATCTCTTTGCGATGCTGGACACTGACAAGGGGGCCAGGTTTATTGGAGAATTCGGAATAGGGACCAATTACGGGATAAAGATGTTTACGAGGGACATCCTCTTTGATGAAAAGATAGGAGGCACTATACACCTTGCCCTAGGCCAGTCATATAAGGAATCTGGAGGGAAGAACGACTCTGCCATCCACTGGGATATGATAAAGGATTTGAGGGACAATGGAGCGATATATCTGGACGGGAAACGGATTCAGGAAAACGGGAAGTTTTTAATATAAATGCAAAATTAAAAATGAAAATTGCAAATCGCAAAAATCAAAATGGCTGAGATGTTTTTCACTTTGCATTTTGAAATTTTCACTTTGCATTTGAACGGAGTTCATTATGCGAATTCTTGTTGTTGAAGACGAAAAAAAGGTTGCCTCCTTTGTAAAGATGGGGCTGGAAGAGGAAAGCTACGCAGTTGATGTTTCTTATGACGGAGAAGAGGGGGGGGGGCTGGCAGAGACAAACCCTTATGACTTGATAATCCTCGACATCATGTTGCCGAAAAAGAGCGGGCTTTCTGTCCTCCGGGAACTCCGGGACAAGGGGATAAACACCCCTATTCTCCTTCTGACTGCCAGAGGGACTGTTGAGGATAAGGTTGCAGGGTTGAATGCAGGGGCAGATGATTATCTTGCAAAACCTTTTATGTTTTCCGAACTCCTGGCAAGGGTCAGAAGCTTGTTAAGGAGAGGCGGAGAGAAGTCGCCAGTATTGAAGTTTGCAGACCTGACCATGGACCCCGTGACCCGAAAGGTAACAAGGAGCGGGGTTGATATCATGCTCACAAGCAAGGAGTATTCGCTGCTGGACTACTTTTTGCGCCGACCGAATCAGGTATTAACGAGGACCATGATCTCGGAGCATGTCTGGGAGTCCGATTTCGATGCCGTGACCAATGTCATCGACGTATATGTTAAACACCTTCGTAACAAGATAGATAAGGAATTTGAAAAGAAGCTTATCCACACCGTATGGGGTGTGGGTTATATATTAAAGGAATAGTAACTACTCAGGTGGATAGACTGAAGGTTTTTAGAATACTTCAACCTTCAGTCTTCAGCCTAAATACCTGGGCAGTTGCAAGGAATAAAAATGGTAAGATCCAGCATCAGGTTCAAGCTGACTATATGGTATGCAACAGCGATGGGGGTGGTACTGCTCGTCTTCAGTGCGATACTTTATGTCACCATGACGCGGGCGCTGTATGCCGAGATGGATGCCAAGATAAAGGCAATGGCGGAGGTGACTGCTTCCTCAAGCAACAAACTCGTCGGACATTTTGATCTTACCCAGCTGGAAAGCATACTGGAGGAAAAGCTCGGTTTCAGGACACCTGGGAAGTTTATTCAGATCCTTGACAATACAGGCTCTGTGGGACAGACCTCAGTAAACCTTCAGAGCCATCCATTGCCGATAACCTTCAGTGCGTTAAAGAAGGCTTCAAACAAGGAGATATCATTTGAAACCCTTTATGCCAAAGGGAGTAGATACCCCGTTCGGATGGTAACTTACCCGGTTGTAGAAAATAATGAGGTAGTCAGCATTATTCAGATAGGGACATCGCTACAGGCAATACAGGAGACTCTGGACAAACTCCTTCTGATACTTCTTTTTGGCGTTCCCGCCTCTCTCACCATGGCAAGCTTTGGTGGGTGGTTTATGGCTAAGAAATCCTTAAGCCCCGTAAAGAACATAACAACCGCAGCCAGGATGATAACTGCAAGGAACCTTGACCAGAGGATAGAGGTGGCAAATCCGAATGATGAGGTCGGTATGCTTGCGGAGACCTTCAATGAGATGATCGCCAGACTAAACAGCTCCTTCAGACGGATCAATCAGTTTTCTTCTGACGTATCCCATGAATTAAGGACACCGCTGACGATAATTAGAGGCGAGATGGAGGTTGCACTAAGGGCGCATCGGACACTGGAAGAATACCAGGAAGTTATAGCCAGCGGTCTTGAAGAGGTTGAAAGGATGAGCACAATGGTTGAAGAGCTCCTTCTCCTTTCAAAAGCCGACGACGGCGCATCCATGTTAAATCTCTCTACTATCCCTTTGCATAGCCTTTTAGATACGATCTATAACAATGTCCTGGCTTTGGCGAGAGGGAAGGGGATTGATATTACTATACAGAATAATGAAGAGGTTTATGTCAATGGGGATGAGATGAGGCTTCGACAGTTATTCCTGAACCTGGTAGATAACGCTATCAAATATACGCCTCCTATGGGGAAAGTGGCTATTGCCTTGACACAGAACAGTGAGTATGCCCATATCTCTGTAACAGACACAGGCATTGGAATCGCAAAAGAGGATCAGGAAAAGATATTTGAGCGCTTTTACAGGGTCGATAAGTCCAGAACCAGAGAAGAGAATAAAGTTTATGATAGTGAGAATATGGAAAAGAGATCAAAAAGCTGGGACGTGGGTGGAACTGGGCTGGGACTTGCCATCTGCAAAAAAATTGTTAAAGGATATGGCGGACAGATAACTGTTGAAAGCGAGATAGGAAAGGGGAGTACTTTCTCCGTAGACCTGCCTTTGAAACACTAAGGGACCTAGAGTTTACTGATATACCATTTACTCTTCTGTCATTCCCAAATGATTCTGTCGGGCATCCAGCCTAAAAATCTGGATTCCCGCCAAAGGCACGCGGGAATGACAGAGTTGTGGGATGCGGCATATTGGTATTTGCCAAGTCCCTAAAACCATACCAGGGGATGTAGAATGGAATTTGAAACGGTTATAGGGCTTGAGGTGCATGCCCAGCTATTGACGGATACAAAGATATTTTGCGGCTGCCCCACAAAATTCGGGGCGGAGCCGAACTCCCAGACTTGCCCCATATGCCTTGGGATGCCGGGGGTACTTCCGGTGTTGAATAAAAAAGTGGTTGAGTATGCCATGAAAGCGGCCCTTGCTACAGGGTGCGAGATTCAGCCTATGAACCGATTTGCGAGGAAGAACTACTTTTACCCCGATTTACCTAAAGGGTACCAGATATCCCAGTACGAGCTTCCCATAGCATTAAGGGGGCACATAGATATACCCCTTGGCGGCGGACACAAGAGGATAGGTATAACCAGGATACATATGGAGGAGGATGCCGGAAAGTCCCTGCATGAAGGCATCGCAGGGGCTTCCCACGTCGACCTGAACAGGGCAGGGACGCCACTCATTGAGATAGTGAGCGAGCCGGACATGAGAAGCTCCGAAGAGGCGGTGGAATACCTCAAGAGGCTGAGGGCAATACTCATGTACCTTGAGGTGTGCGATGGGAACATGGAAGAGGGTTCCTTCCGATGTGACGCCAATGTATCCATAATGCCAAAGGGGGAGACGAAATTCGGGACAAGGGCGGAGCTGAAAAACATAAACTCGTTCAGGTTTGTC
>JAENJC010000092.1 GCA_016844545.1 Deltaproteobacteria bacterium
CTACCAGGTATTATGAGGGGGTAGGGCTCGGCCTCTACCTGGTAAAGAGACTGGTTGATCTCCATAGCGGCACCATTACAGTGGAGAGCGAGGAAGGTGTCGGTACAATATTCAGCATTTTTATTCCTAAAAACCGTCAGGCGGTTCTTTCAAATCAAAAACGGAAGGTGGTCTGATTGACAGGAGATATATGTACGCAGTAATAATGGCAGGTGGGCAGGGTGCCAGATTCTGGCCGAGGAGCAGGAGGAAGAGGCCAAAGCAGCTCCTTGATATAGTCGGTTCCGAGTCCATGATCAGGCAGACAGTAGACAGGCTGCTTTCTTTTGTTAACCCTGAAGATGTCTATGTTGTCACTGGTATGGAGCATGTCGAGGAGCTTATCGGCCATATCCCGGATGTTCCGTCTGAAAACATCATTGCTGAGCCTGTAAGCAGGAACACGGCGCCCTGTATCGGGCTTGCGGCAATGAGGCTTAAGAAGAGGGACCCTGAAGGTGTGATGGCTGTCCTCCCTGCCGACCATGTAATCCTTGATAAAGGCGGATTTCTTGAGACCCTGAGAAATGCCTGCGAGGTTGCAAAGAGTGGGGATTACATCATAACCCTTGGAATGAGGCCTGACAGGCCGGAGACGGGATATGGGTATATAAAGAAGGGGTCAGGAGTCAGGGGTCAGGGGTCAGTCTACCACGTAGAGAGATTTGTGGAGAAGCCGGACAAGGCAACGGCTGAACAGTACGTAAAGAGCGGAGAGTACCTCTGGAACGCCGGGATGTTTGTCTTTAAGGTATCTACCATACTCAAGGCCATTGAGAGGTATATGCCTGACCTATATATAGGCCTTCTGAGGCTGGAACCGGCCCTCGGAACAAAGGAGCAGGAGAGGGCGTTGAATGATGTTTATGGGGAACTTCCCTCTGTCTCCATAGATTACGGGGTTATGGAGAAGGCAGATAATGTCCTGGTCATCCCTTCAACCTTCGGTTGGAACGATGTCGGGAGCTGGACTGCCATAGACGACCTCCTCCCGAGGGATGAGCATGGGGTCGTAGCCCAGGCGGAGCATATATCCATTGACACAAAAGACTGTATAGTCTATTCCCCAAAAAAGCTGGTTGCTACTATCGGAGTTAGCAACCTGATTGTAGTGGAAACAGAGGACGCTCTTCTTATCTGCGACAAGTCAAGGGCGCAGGATGTAAAGAAAGTGGTTGAGATACTTGAAAGAGAGGGGAGGGAAAAGTACCTATAAGGTAAAATCATCTCTTATTGTAAAGTTGTTGATAAACTTTTTATGCCTTTCGTCTCAGATATTTTTTTGCCAATCCTTCCTTTGTAAGCTGTCTGACCCTGCTCAAGACCAGCGAGCCTTCCGGGACATCCTCAGTAACAGTGGTTCCTGCTCCGATAAGAGAACCTTTCCCTATCCTGACCGGCGCCACAAGCTGGGTGTCGCTTCCTACAAAGACATTATCCTCAATGATGGTCTGATGTTTTTTTACGCCGTCATAGTTGCATGTTATGGTTCCTGCGCCGATATTCACCCCTTTCCCTATGGTCGCATCACCGATATATGTGAGGTGGTTGGCCTTAGAGCCTTCGCCTATTTTTGATTTCTTGACCTCGACAAAGTTCCCTATATGGGCTCCCTTTTTAATCACCGATTCAGGCCTCACATGGGCCATAGGGCCAATAAATGCTCCATCTTCGATCTCGCTTTTATCTATCACCGAATAGGCTTTTATATTTACAGCATCTCCTATCTTTGCATCGGATATCACGCATCCCGGTCCTATTACCGTTCCCTTGCCTATAACTGTTTCTCCGCTTATCATTGAGCCTGGGAATACGATGGTATCTGCTGATATCCTGACTGACGGGGAGATATATGTGCATACGGGGTCTATGATTGTTACGCCGTTTTTCATCAGCTCTCCCAAAGTCCTTGTCCTCTGTATGAGCTCGGCCTCCGCAAGCTCCAACCGTGAGTTTATCCCCATCACTTCCTTGAAGTCGAGAGTCTTGTGAGTTGCAGCCTTTTTCTTCTCTTTTACTGCTATCCCCACTATATCTGTGAGGTAGTACTCCTTCTGAACATTTTTAGGCGTTATCTCCTTCAGGGCCTTAAACAGAAACTCTGAGGGCACACAGTAAATTCCCGAGTTGATCTCTCTTACCTTCTTTTCTGCGACCGATGCATCCTTCTCTTCAACTATCTTTTTGATGTTCCCTTTAGAGTCCTTTATGATCCTGCCGTACCCATAAGGGTTTTCAGGTTCAGTCGTAAGCACTGTGAGGGTCGCCCTGCTTTTGCTATGAACATCAATCAATCCTCTCAGTGTCTCCACTGTTATAAGAGGCACATCCCCTGAGAGGATAAGTATGTTCCCTTTAAACCCCTTCAGGGCCTTTTCCGCCTGCATCACGGCATGACCAGTTCCGAGCTGTTCTTTCTGTTCCACAAAGACAACATCTCTCCAGGGAAAGGCCTCTTTAACTGTATTCGCCTGATGCCCCACGACAATTATTGTTTTATCTACCTCCAATTTTCTTGAGGCCTCCAAAACATAATAAAGAAGGGACTTACCTCCGATCTCATGCAGCACTTTTACCTTTTCTGATTTCATCCTGGTCCCCTTGCCTGCTGCAAGGATTATGACAGCGGTTTTCAACCTGCGTACCTCCATAATTTGATTACAAAGGATTATCTCACATACATTTGAGTAATTCAAGGGGTGGGGAATAGGCTTGAATTCCGTGCGTGATTAAAGTATTATTGCCGAACATCATGTAAGGGAAAGGTGGTTTATGGCTGAAGAAAAAAAGGGTTTATTCCAGCGTCTGAAGGAGGGGCTTTCAAAGACCCGCAAGGGGCTGACTGACAAGATAGACCAGGTTGTTATTGGAAGGAAGAGGATTGACGAGGACCTCTATGACGAGTTGGAAGAGATACTGGTGACCTCGGACCTTGGCGTCCAGACGTCTTACAGGCTTATAGAAAAGGTCAGGGAGAAGCTGAGGCGCGGGGAATCGGATGATGCAAGACTGGTCAAAGCCTACCTGAAGGAAGAGATACTGACAATACTTAAAAGTCTCGGAAATGCGATAGATACGGGGAGGGGAAGGCCATTTGTCATTATGGTTGTCGGTGTGAACGGCGTGGGGAAGACGACCACTATAGGGAAGCTTGCTTCAAAATACAGGGGAGAAGGGAAGTCGGTCCTTCTGTGCGCTGGAGACACATTTAGGGCTGCGGCCATTGAGCAGCTTGAAGTCTGGGGGGAGCGGGCAGGGTGCGGCATAATAAAACACAAGGAAGGCTCAGACCCCTCTGCAGTGTTATTCGATGCACTTAAGGCTGCAAAGAGCAGAGGAACGGACATACTAATAGCGGATACTGCAGGAAGGCTCCATACAAAGACAAATTTGATGGAGGAACTTAAAAAGACCAGGAGGGTGGTGGAGAGAGAGGTGCCTGGGGCGCCCCATGAGATGCTTCTGGTTCTGGATGCCACTACAGGGCAGAACGCCGTTTCCCAGGCAAGGCTCTTCAAGGAGGCCGTGGACATAACAGGTATAGTCCTTACAAAGCTGGATGGCACTGCTAAGGGCGGTGTTGTTGTGAGTATAGTTGACGAACTTAAGATACCCGTGAAGTTCATAGGTATTGGCGAGGGAGTTGAAGACCTCAGACCCTTTGACCCATCAGAGTTTGTGGAGGCGCTGTTTTGAACACAGTAGTCAGTGGTCAGTGGTCAGGGGGCAGCGGTCAAAAGTCTCTTTTGAAAGAGATTAACTCACCTAAAGATCTGAAAAAAGTTAAACCTGAAGAATTAAGCCAACTGGCATCCGAACTCAGAGAGACTATAATTTCAACCGTCTCAAAGACCGGCGGCCATCTTGCATCATCTCTCGGTGTAGTGGAACTCACCATAGTTCTCCATTATATCTTTGATACCCCATCAGACAAGATTATATGGGATGTGGGACATCAGGCGTATGCCCACAAGCTCCTTACAGGGAGGAGGGACTCCTTCCATACCCTTAGACAGGAAGGCGGAATAAGCGGCTTCCCCAAGAGGGAGGAAAGCGAGTATGACTGCTTTGATGTGGGGCATTCCAGCACATCCATATCTGCTGCCCTTGGGATGGCAAAAGCGAGAGATTTACGTGGAGGCAAAAACAAGGTAATAGCTGTGATAGGTGATGGTTCCATGACAGCAGGTCTGGCCTTCGAAGGTTTGAACCATGCGGGCCACCTGGATACAGACCTCATAGTCATCTTAAATGACAACGAGATGTCTATTTCCCAGAATGTCGGAGGGCTTTCATCCTATCTGAACCGGATAATGACCGGGCACTTCTACAATAAGTTCCGGAAGGAGACAGAGTCTTTTCTAAAGCACATCCCTAAAATCGGCGGCTCCATGGCTGATCTGGCAAGGAGGGCCGAGGAGTCGTTTAAAAACCTGATAGTCCCGGGGATGCTCTTTGAGGAGCTTGGCTTCAAGTATTTCGGGCCTATAGACGGCCATGACCTTGGTTTTCTCATCGATACCCTTAATAACTTAAAAATCTTAAACGGTCCCATCCTGCTGCACCTGGTTACGAAGAAGGGGAAGGGTTACAAACCTGCGGAGGAAAGGCCCGATGAGTTTCACGGAGTCGGCTCCTTCGATATCGCCACTGGAAATGCGAACAAACTCGCAGAGAAACGCTCTTTTACAGACGTATTCGGAGGTACATTATTAAAACTGGCCAGGGAAGATAATGACATACTGGCCATAACTGCTGCCATGCCTCAGGGTACCGGGCTTGAGAGGTTCGGAAAGGAATTCCCTGACAGGTTTTTTGATGTAGGTATAGCAGAGCAGCACGCCCTTACCTTCGCGGCAGGACTTGCCTGTGAAGGGTACAAGCCTGTTGTAGTATTATACTCGACCTTCATGCAGCGGGCCTATGACCAGATACTCCATGACGTATGTCTCCAGAATCTTCCTGTAATCATTGCCCTTGACAGGAGCGGGATAGTTGGTGCAGACGGCCCTACCCATCATGGGCTCTTCGACTTTTCTTACCTGAGACATATCCCCAATATGGTTGTCATGGCTCCGAAGGATGGAGGTGAGTTGGCAAAGATGCTTAAAGGCGCGCTTTCGTGGGGGGGGCCAGTATCCATAAGGTATCCGAGGGGATCTGTCCCTGATCTTGAGATTAAGCCCAATGTTGAGGTTATGAAAGAATTGGAGAAGGGTAAGGGGGAGATTCTGAAAGATGGCAAGGACATCTGCATAGTTGCAATAGGGTCAACGGTCTATCCTGCTATAACGGCTGCCGAAGAGCTAGAGAAGGAGGGAATAAATGTCTCGGTTATAAACGCCAGGTTTGTGAAACCACTTGATGCAGAGCTGATAGTTGGAATGGCCACTAAATGCGGCAAGATAGTTACTGTTGAGGAAAATGTCTTGCAGGGAGGGTTCGCGAGTGCAGTCCTGGAGATGCTTGAGGAAAAGTGTGTTACCGGGATAAAAGTGAAGAGGCTCGGAATACCTGATAAGTTTGTTGAGCACGGTGGACAGGATGCATTAAAAAAGAGGTATGGGATAGATAAGGATGGAATTATTAAGGCCGTAAAAGAGATGTTTAGGTGAAGGAACGTCTCGAC
>JAENJC010000247.1 GCA_016844545.1 Deltaproteobacteria bacterium
GTCACGTCCAGATACCAATGCCGGCTCCACGGTTCCTCCATAAAGCAAGAAATGTATTCTCGCATTATAGCAGAGGTGGAGCTAACCGACTACCCCCCTCTCGCAAAATAGCACACTACTTATCTCATAACAAGAGTTGATGCGACTGGAGTATGACATCTTGCCAAATCTGGAATATAGGTTAGAATTAATTATCATGTCACGACTTCTAAAATATCTTTATGCCGTTTTACTTTTTTTCCTCTCTTTTTCCAGCTCTTATGCCCAAGAGGATAAGCAGAAAGGTATGCCTCCGGCGCAGGTGGTGGTGTCTGAGATGACCTCAGGGATGATTGCCCCTGAGGTCGAGTTCATCGGTACTATCTTTTACCAGGAGGTATCGGATGTGGCTGCGGAGGTCAAGGGAAAGGTGGAGGAGGTCCTTTTTGAAGAGGGAGAAAGGATAAAAAAGGGCAAGCCACTTGTGCACCTTGATTCGGAGCTGCTGAAAAAGACTATAGAATCAACCAGGGCCACATACGAGCAGGTACTCGCAGACCATGAAAGCGCAAGGATTGACATGAGAAGGGTAGAAGGGCTTTACAAGGAAGGGCTTGTGGCAGAACAGGTGTTTGACGAGATAAGGTTCAGGGTGAAGGGACTTGAAAAGAAGGCCGAATCTCTTAAGACCCAGATCGAAGGGCTTGAGGTGGAGCTAAGGAAAAAGGTTATTTCTGCCCCCTTCGGCGGGGTTGTAATCAAAAAACAGACGGACAGGGGGGAGTGGCTGGAGCCCGGAGGAAAGGTGGCCACCATCGCCAGAGACGACGTGGTGGACGTGATAGTGAATGTCACTGAAGAAGTGATGCGGTTTGTAAAGCCAGGTATAGATGCAAAGGTAACGGCTGCTGGGAAAGAACTAACCGGAAAGGTCTCCGCCATCGTACCCAGGGGAGACATCCAGACCAGGACGTTTCCCGTAAAGGTGAGGGTAAAAAACGGTATCTCCCTGATCGAGGGTATGGAGGCGAGGGTGAATCTCCCGGCAGGTGAGAGGAAAAAGGGGCTTATAGTCCCGAGGGACGCGGTTATTAATAGGTTCGGCAGTAACGTGGTCTTCACTGTCTCAGATTCAAAGGCAAAGATGATCAAGGTAAAGGTTATAAGCTACATGGGCCTTTCGGCTGGCGTTGAGTCGGATGAGCTTAAGGAGGGGATGAAGGTTGTAACCAAGGGGAACGAGAGGATTATGGACGGGCAGAATGTTCAAATTCAAAACTCAAAAATCAAAGGTCAAAATTGATGTACCATTATCTTGAATTATGGACCTGATCAAATTATCCATAGAAAAACCTGTCACCGTGATTGTGGGCGTGATCCTCATAGTCCTCTTCGGGACCATAGGGCTTATGAGAATGCCTTATCAGCTCACCCCTGACGTTACTGAACCGGAGATTACGGTAACCACGGTCTGGCCCGGTGCTACTCCTTATGAGGTAGAGAGGGAGATCATAGAGGAGCAGGAGGAAGCTCTGAAGGGCGTTCCAGGGCTTTTAGACATGGAAAGCTCCTCCTTCAACAGCATGGGCTCCATCACCCTACGGTTCAGGATAGGGACCCATGTGGATGACGCTCTTTTAAGGGTTTCAAACAAGCTTAACGAGGTCCCCTCGTACCCTGAGAACGTGGATAAGCCGGTCATAAACGCCACAGGGGCCGCCACTTCCCCCATCATCTGGACCATACTCAGGACCGCCCCGGACAACCCCAACGACGTTAACACGTACAGGACGTACTTCGAGAACGAGGTAAGGCAGTACCTGGAGAGGGTTGACGGGGTTGCGGACCTGTTCATAGGCGGAGGGACCGAGAGGCAGATGCACGTGGAGCTCAGGCCCGAAAAACTTGCAGCCTACGGCCTCACCGTGAACGACGTCATAACTGTTCTCAGGGCCGAGAACGTCAACGTGTCCGCCGGAAACATGGGATTGGGGAGGAGGGACTATCGGATAAGGACGGTGGCTGAGTTCAAGTCGCCAAAGGACATTGAAGGCGTCATCTTGAGATCGACTGGGCAGGAGAGGATAATGCTCTCCGACATTGCTGATGTTCATTTCGATTACGAGAAGAAGACCGTGGCCATGATCCACAACGGGAAAAGCTGAAGGGACAGAAGATATACCTCGACTGGGTGTACGACCAGAGGCCGTATATCAGGGGGGCCATTGACCTGGTTCAGTGGGACATAGTCGTGGGAGGCGCCCTGGCAGTGGCGGTTCTCCTTGTATTCCTCCAGTCCGTAACCGCCACCCTGGTCATCGCCACGGCCATACCCATAAGCATCATCGGCACCTTCATCCTCATGGACCTTCTCGGAAGGAACCTGAACGTCATATCCCTCGCAGGGATATCGTTCGCTGTCGGCATCCTTGTAGACAACGCCATAGTGGTACTTGAAAACATAGACCGCCACAGGAATATGGGGAAGTCACCCTTTGACGCAGCATACGATGGTGCGAAGGAGGTATGGGGGGCGATACTCAACACTACTGTATCCACGGTCGCCGTGTTCCTCCCGGTTGTATTCGTGAAGGAGGAGGCTGGGCAGCTCTTCGAGGACATAGCCATAGCAGTGAGCTGCTCGGTTCTCATCAGCCTTTTTGTCTCCGTTTCCGTGATACCGATGCTCTCCCAGAGGCTTTTCTCCCTTTCAAAGACTGACATAAACCCAAAGAACAACATCCTGACAAATACCGGAAGGAGGCTTGCCGACATAATCATGGCGATGGTCTCTTTTTCAGTCCGGGACAGGAAAACGAGCATTTTTACGATATTCTCTCTCACAGCTGTTTCGATGTCGGTTGCCTATCTCCTCTTGCCCAAGATGGAGTACCTTCCCCAGGGGAACAGAAATCTCATAATAAACATCCTCATCCCTCCGCCTGGGCTTTCTTACGAGGAGAGGATGGAGACAGGGAACAGGCTATTTGCCGACCTAAAGCCGCACTTCAAGAAGGAGGCCGATGGAGAGGTCGGGATAAAAAACATGTTCTACGTGGGGGCCGAGACCATAATGCTATCAGGGGCCATAAGCACCCATGAGCAGAGGGCGGGGGAACTGGTCCCTGTTTTCATGAAGACCGTAAACGACATCCCGGGGATATTCGGGGTGAGCAGCCAGGCCGGGATATTCCAGACGAGGATGGGGAGGGGGAGGACCATAGAGGTTGATATAAGCGGAGACGACCTTAACCGTGTGATCCAGGCTGCCGGGGCCATGTTCGGCACGATAAAAAAAGAAATACCGGAGGCACAGATAAGGCCTGTCCCCTCCATAGAGCTCCTTTACCCTGAGATAAGGTTTGATCCCGACAGGGAGAGGATAAAGGCAGCAGGGCTCACCACCGCTGATTTCGGTCTTTCCATTGACGTCCTCATGGACGGGAGGAAGATTGGGGACTTCAAGCAGGAGGGGGAGAAGAAGATAGATCTGATCCTAAAGGCGTCCGATAAAGACGTCTCAACCCCGGAGGAGCTTTACAGCAAAACCCTTGTCACCCCCGGCGGGAAGCTGGTTCCAGTGTCGTCCCTCTCAAGCCTCGAAAGGACTTATGGGATAACGGAGATAGGCACTTGGAGAGGCGGAGGACCGTATCCCTCCAGGTCACCCCTCCCTTTTCCATACCAATCCAGGAGGCGATGGAGATCATAGAAGGGAAAGTCTTCGTGGAAATGAAAGAGCAAGGGATGCTGAATGGTACCTGATAATGGCTGCCCTCTTCGAGAACTTCATATACCCGCTTATCATCATGATCACGGTCCCCTTAGGAGCGGCGGGAGGGTTCATAGGGCTAAAGCTTGTGAATATATTAAGCGCCACTCCCCAGCCGTTCGATATACTGACAATGCTCGGATTCATAATTTCCATAGGGATAGTCGTGGACAACGCGACTCTGATAGTCTATCAGGCCATTAACAACGTGAGGGACTACGGGATGGAGTATTTGGACGCGACAAGGACGAGGCTGAGGCCCATATACATGAGCACAGCAGCCAGCGTATTCGGAATGCTTCCTTTGGTTGTTGCCCCGGGGCCTGGTTCGGAGCTTTATAGAGGGCTTGGAAGCGTTGTCCTTGGAGGATTAGCGTTCTCAACCCTGTTCACCGTCTTCGTCATACCGTCGCTCCTGATGTTCTTCATAAAAATGGAGAGGAAACCCCAGCAGGGGACCCAAAAACCTTGACCGAAAAATCCTTTAAAGTAGAGTAGGGCGCGTAATATCATTACCTCACTCTGGCGAGAAACTTCTGAATCCTTCTTGCATTTGTGCCCACATCACATATGCCCACTCGCGAGACTGAACGAGCATCGATCCTGCTCCCGGTCAACAGAAGGATCAGGATTGCCAGTTATGTTTTTATTCTATCCACTTCACTATCTCGCTTATATCTACCCTCTGGCTCTTATAGCTGTTGGCCTTGTCTTCCATGTCCGGATATCCGATGGAGATGCCGAGGACAAGCCTTTTGCTCTCCGGTATCTGTAGCAATCTTTTAACGGTGGCCGGGTAATCGGTGAGGAACGCCTGAGGGACTGTGCCGACCCCGTGGGCATTGGCGGCAAGCATGAGGCCATGGGCAAACATACCCATGTCTAAGATTGACCATGTCGGAAGTGCTAGGTCCTGGAAAAGGAATATCCCGTGGGGAGCGCCGTAAAATCGGGAGTTTGCTATCTTTGACATCTTCAGGAATCCGGTCTGAGCAATATTAAAGCCGAACTTTTCACTCCTCTTCCTCATGTGCTCCGCCATCCTTTGCTCAATAAGCGGCGGCCATGAGACAGGTTCGGGGATGTCCGGCTGGGGCGGCGCATCCTTTTCTATCAACTCAGTCAGCGCCTTTGACAACTCCTCCTTTTTCTCGCCTGATACTATCGCCACCTCCCAGGGCTGGCTGTTTTTATATGACGGACTGCACTGGGCGGTCTTTATTATCTCCGAAAGTATCTCCCTGGAAACCGGCTCAGGCCTGAATTTTCTGATGCTCATCCGCGTCTTGATGCATTCGATAGCGTCCATATAGCCTCCTGTCTTGTTGTATGGGCATCGCCTATACAGTATGAACAAGAGTATACCAGCGGAAAAAGACCTTGACAACAAAACTATCCGTATCTATGATTTCCCGGAAGGTTTATGATGAATATAAGGCTCACCGAGATGATTGAGAGTGATATGGATGAGGTCCTTGAGATAGAGCGGGCCTCGTTCCCTTCCCCCTGGTCAAAGAGGATGTTCCTTAACGAGCTTTCAAACCCTAATTCCCGCATAATCCTTGCTAAAGGTCAAAAAGACGAAATCCTCGGCTTCATCTGCTTCTGGAATGTGGCAGGGGAGATACATATCCTGAATCTTGCCGCACATCCTGGGCACAGGAGGCAGGGTATAGGGAAAAGGCTCTTAACCCATGTCATAGAATCTTCA
>JAENJC010000008.1 GCA_016844545.1 Deltaproteobacteria bacterium
AACCTGAGCCACTTCACCAGGTGCGGTCTCCGCCAGTCTGACGGTTACCTTGGGACCGCCAAAGCCAAGCTCTTCACAGGCATAGCGGTACAGGGTGCTGTAGCCGATCGCGACTCCCATGCGCTGTAGTTTGATCTGCACCTTGGTAACGGAGAGTGCATCTTTGTCCAGCCAGTCGGCAATAAGCTCTCGGTGAGCAACCAGTGGAGCAGATGCAGCAGTCGCAGAGTCATTCCTGCCGGAATCATGTATCGAACGGAACACCGCACCGGCTATGTCCGGCAAGCTGTCGTTTGATACATCGTGCGTAAATCCGTGCTCTGCGGCAAGGCGCAGATAATTGCGTACAGTATTGCGGGCAATACCGGTCGCACTAACTATGCACCGGATGCTGTCTTTGGCTTTTGCCCTGCGAAGAATATCGATAATATCTGTCATGCCGTACTCCTTGTGTGCCATGTCTTCCTCCATTCGGATTAATGAAAGAAGACAGGATACAGATTAAAGTCAGCGCCGTGCAGATGATTCCCAGGGGTGGGTCAATGCTCGTGAAAAATGTGCCCCAAGGTGGGTCAATGCTCTTGAAAATGGGGTGGGTCAATGCTCTTGAAAAATCAGAGGCTCAGGTGGGTCAATGCTTTTGAAAAATCACATTTAGAATCAACCTTCATTGCTGACAAAGATGCTTTTGTCAACTCTGTATGGTTGCTTGACAATATCAGGCCATTGGTTAAATTTAAACTATTGAAGCCAGGGCTTACCAGCCTTGAGTGCACGAACCTAAATAAGGCATAAGAAGACAAAAAAGACCGATTTAGTATTTTTTATCTTGACATTTTTTTTTTAGAGGTTAAACTGATAACAGTTCTTATTATTGATTGACTTGAAACACCATATGAAAAATAATAAAAAAACTGCTGTCGTGAGAAGGAGTAAGCAGAGGGAAGTTCTGTTTAAGGTTTTAAAAGAAACCAAGTCGCATCCAACAGCAGACTGGATCTATCAGGAGGTTAGAAAGACCCTTCCCAATATCAGCCTTGGAACGGTTTACAGGAATCTGCGACTCCTTGCAGAGAGGGGGGAGATCATTGAGCTTCATTATGGAGATGCTCAGAGACGGTTCGACGGTACACCTGAAAACCACTACCACTTTAACTGCCGGAACTGCGGCAAGGTCTATGATGTGGAAGAGCCTCTTAAAAAGGATATGGAGAAGGATCTGTCTAAAAAACTTGGATTTATAGTAAATCACCACAGGGTTGAATTTTACGGAATTTGTAAGGATTGCCAATACGGAAGACCGATAAAGGAGGGAAAGAATGAAGAGCGTTATATGTCCGGTTTGCGGCGCCAAGGTAATGCTTAGCTTTAATGCAAAGGAAGGGGATATAGTTACTTGTCAAAAGTGCGGCGCCCGTCTCAGGCTTATCGCAGATGGTAACGGATTCAGGGCGGCGGTTGCATAGTTTAACAATATCTATACGGAGGTAGCTATGAAAAGGATTTCTATCGTGAGAATAAGCCTGGTTTCATTTGTAATAGCCTTCTTGTCCTTGGCAGGAAAGGCATCAGCCCAAGAGACCGTCATTTGATTAAGGTTACCAAATGGAAAAGATAATTTGGGATGAAGGCTTTAGCGTTGGCGTTTCAGAGATGGACAGACAACACAGGCGGATAATAGATATAATAAATTCATTGATCGAGAAGCAGGACATAGAGGTCGATTCAGAGATAATATCAGATACCCTGATCAGGATGCTGGAATACGCAAATGAGCATTTCAGGAAGGAAGAGCAATATATGCTTGAATATGATTATCCTGGCCACTCCCGGCAAAGGGAGGAACATAATGAATTCAGAAAAAGAACGGCTTTTTTCTCTATAGATACAATAAAGCACAAGACGACCATACCAAAGGATGTACTCGCCTATCTAAAGGAGTGGTGGGTGAATCACATACTCAAGGCGGATATGAAATATAAGACATTCTTTGTTGAAAGAGGCGTAAAGTAATTACTGTGAAAGGAAAGTGCTTATATGAGAGAACTCATCAACTGGCTTGCCGGGATCGAAGACAGGACATCTAAGGTCTACGAAAAGGCAGCATCCATATTTCAAGATGATTCAGAGCTTTCTGATTTCTTAAGGCATTTGGCCGGAGAAGAAAAGATACATTACGAATATATGTGCAAGGCTGCTGAATTGTTAAACAATAAAGATATTCCTTCCATTGTGGCCCTGACTGATTCCACAAAAAAAGAGCTTGATCCCTATTACTTATCGTGTGAAGCAAGGATAAAGGCAAAAACCTTAAATAAAAAAGATCTGATTGATTTCATGGTCTCAACTGAATTCTCGGAATGGAACCAGTTATTTCTTTACGTAATTAATACATTGAAGCACGAACACAGAGAATTTATCCCGATGGCAACAGGCATCCAGCAGCATAAGAGATCAATAGAAAGGTTTATTGAATCGCAATCAGGAACGGAGGAATATATTAAGAGGCTGAGATCTCTACCTGCAATATGGCGGGAGAAGATATTGGTGGTGGATGATACTAAAATGGTAGTTGACCTCCTTCAGGCAATCTTTATAGAGGAAGGTGATATTGAAATTGCTGCCAATGGCAAAGAAGGGATTAAAAAAATAGGCGAGAAATACTTTGCAGTCATTATATCGGACGTGGATATGCCTGTAATGAATGGGATAGAGTTTTATAATCAGGCAGTTGAGATGTATCCCAATATAAAGGAGCGTTTCCTGTTCTTTACAAGCTCTTTTGATAATGACCGCCTGTCTTTTTTCAGGGAAAATAACATCAGGTATCTGCAGAAGCCCTCGTCTATAAATAATATAGTAAAAGCTCTTGTAGAGATTCTAGGCAGATAAATAAAGCCTTTATGTTAATTAAATGGAAAGGGGGTGAAAATCATGTGTGATGACACAAAGAAGTATCTATATCTCTGCTATGAGTGCGAGGCTGAGTCTGATGAGCCGAGGGACTGTTGCGGGAAACCGATGGTAAGGATGAATGACTAATATATAGGAGGAAGTATGGATTGGATAGAGTTTTTAAAGGTTATGACGATAGATGAAAAGGGTGCGATAGCAAAGTATAAACATGCGGCATCAAAGGCAACTGATCCGGGACTGAAAAAGATGTTTACAGAAATGATGGAGGAAGAGAAGATCCACGTACAGCTTATAGAAGACAAGATCGTGCAACTACAGAAAAAGAAGGCTTAAGGGGGGCGAGATGGCTGTATGGATATGCAGTAAGTGTGGTATCAAGGTTGAAGGTCGGTGCAGGCCGCAGAACTGTGACAAGTGCGGGGCAAAGAAAGATGATTTCAAATCAGAAAAACAAGAACCGAAAAAAGGAGGGAAGTGCTGATGAAGAAGTGGAGATGCACGGTATGTGGTTACATACATGAAGGGGAGAACGCACCTGCAAGGTGTCCTGTCTGTGAGGCCCCAGCCAGCAAGTTTGAGGAGATAAAGGCTGAAGCTGGAGAAACGACCAAGAACCTCTGCGCCAACTGGGACGGCGAGACGGAAGAGGTAGGAATGTATCTGGCCTTTTCAAGGAAGGCTGATGAGGAGGGTTACCCTGAGGTTGCCCAGGCCTTTGCAAAACTTGCTATGGAAGAGGCATGGCACGCCGCAGATGTTTATCGGCTCCAGGGCAAAGTCAAGTCTACTAAGGAAAATGTTAAATGGAGGGCAGAGGCGGAGAGGGGAGCAGAGAAAGGAAAGGCTGCCTGCGCCGAGGCTGCAATGAAAGAGGGTCTTAAGCCGGTTGCAGGATGGTTCCTCAGAGCTTCGGCAGATGAGGGAAGGCATGCGTCAGTATTTGAGGGTCTATTAAAGAGATACCTAAGTTAGCTATTATTAAATACTGTTTTGGGAGGTGTACCATGACTGAGGCTTACGGATGCATGACATGTAATGTTGGGGCTACTGTGCCGAACTTCAGATTGGAGACTTACGAGCCGTCGAAAGGAGATTTCGGAGAGATCGGCCTTGAGTCCCAGATGGCAAGCAAAAAGTGGACGATACTGTTTTTCTATCCTGCTGATTTCACCTTTGTCTGAGCAACCGAATTTGCTGCTCTGGCAGAGCAGTACGATAGATTCAAGAAGATGGGTGCTGAGGTGATAACAGTCAGCACCGATACCAAGTTCGTCCACCTGGCATGGCAAAGAGATGAGAAGGAGCTTGCAAACGTGAAATTCCCCATGGGTTCCGATGCCGGGGGAAAACTGGCAAGGATGTTCGGGGTATATGACGAGACTGCGGCCCTTGCCTTAAGGGGGACATTTATCATAAACCCTCAGGGGAAGCTGTTAAACGCAGAGGTCAACTATTACAACCTCGGAAGGAATATTGACGAACTGATGAGGAAGTTTAAGGCAAACCTCTATCTCCAGAAGCACGAGGCACAGGCATGTCCATCAAAATGGAAAGAGGATGGAGACAAGACCCTCACTCCTTCGGCTAAACTCGTTGGCAAGGTTTACGAGGCATTAAAGTAAGTCTTTATTCACAATGCCGATTAACATGGGCCGGGTAGTCACCGGCCCTATCTTTTTTAATTCTAATAAATCCTACCGTCTTTCAATATCCGCAAAAAAAGTACTTGACATTTACCCAGCATTAAGACTAAATTCATCTTAATTGTCCTGTTATATCTTGGAGAACCTATGCTTCAACTGACAAGAGATGGTGAATATGCTGTAAGGGCTCTTGTTTATCTGGCCTCTCAGCCGGATGGAAAGATTTCTCTTATAAGTGAGATATCTGAGACCCAGGAGGTTCCTAAGAGCTATCTCTCAAAGATAATGCAGCACCTCGTTAGATCCGGCCTTGTTAAATCCCGTCGTGGCGCCAAGGGGGGCTTTGTTCTGGCCCGCCCAGCGCATCAGATAACATTACGTCAAACCATAGAAGCAATGGAAGGGCCTATACACCTGAATGTCTGTCTCATAAAAAAAGGAGAATGCCATAGGGACGATCTTTGTCCTGTGCATCCGGTTTGGAGGGATGCCCAGAGCAAACTTATTGAAGTGCTGGACAGTAAGACCATGGCAGACTTGGTCAGGGACGCAGAGAAGCTACAGAGGACGGGAAACAAGACAGAAGCGAGAAGAGTCGAAGTCAAATAGTATTTTTTTGCTTATATACAGGACTAATAAGGGTTTTTTAGTATTCAACGTGTTGCTGTTGTTTAAAAAGTGCGTATAATTACTTTTGAAAGGAGGTGGGGTAAAGTCATCTAAAACATTTTTAGTAGCCTGAGAGCTTCTTGACAATTTAAGAGTGAGGGCATCAATGAGTCGTAAGGGCGGAAAAGAAGCAGGAAAAGAAGTAAGCAGGGATTAAACAATTTATCACGTAAGGAGGTTTTATGAGTTCACAAGCAGGTGCGCATGAAGTGGAATGGCATACCAGCGTATGGCCGCTCTTATTAAGCGTAGGGATACTGTTTTTTGTGCCGTTGGCATTTACTTTTCACTTTGTCTATAAGAACAGTTTAATGGCGATGATTTCCCTCGGCGTGGGAGCTCCGCTCACAATAGCTTCAATAATAGGCTGGGTGAAGGAAGGTCTTGAGGACTCCCATCATTATGGAGAGGGGCATGTAGTCTGGGCAATGCCGATATTTATACTGGCGGAAGCCCTTCTCTTCATGGGGTTTTTTGCGGCTTACTGGTTTTTAAGGTTTTCCGCACCATCATGGCCTCCCCAGGGAACGCCGGAGTTGTCACATACGTTGCCTCTCATTATGACGGTGATTCTTGTATCTTCAAGTTTCACCATCCATTTTGCAGAAAATAAGTTGGAGGAAGGGAACAACAGCGGGTTTATTGTGTGGCTTATTGCAACAATAGCGCTGGGTCTGGTATTCCTTGGCCTTGAGGCTTATGAGTGGGCAGAGTTGATCGGAGAGGGGTTTACTACAAAGACTAATATCTTCTCTACAGCGTTTTACTCCATAACAGGCTTTCATGGCTCCCACGTCCTTGTCGGCATGGCAACATTCCTGTTTATCCTGATCCCGGCCTTTGCAGGGAAGATAAACAAGCATTTTGTTACCGCTGCCTCAATGTACTGGCACTTTGTTGATATTGTGTGGCTGTTTGTTTTATCCCAGATTTACTTTCTGTAAAGGCAAATATTCTATTAATAAAGGAGTGAAGGATATGGACAAAAGTTATTTAAAGCGGCTCTCATATTTGTTATTTGCGCCGCTGTTATTTGTGTCCGTGGCGTCTGCTGAGACGGGAAACGCGATTCCAGTACCCCATGAGGGATGGGATCATCTATGGCTGGAAATGATGATAGACATCGTGGCGATAGGTATCATCTTTGCGTTGGTAACGATTTACCTGTTGGTCAAATACCGTAGAAAGAACCCGAATGACATAGGCGAGGCAAAGCCGATGAGTGCCCTGTCTGTAATGGGATGGGTGCTTATACCTGCCTTCGTATTCATAGCGGACGACGTTTACCTGGGTGTTAAAAATATGAAACACTACCTGGAATTCAGGAGACCGCCGGAAAATTCATACACAGTGAGCGTGGATGCCTATATGTGGGGTTATGATATCACGTACCCCGAAGGAGTTATCACAAGTAATGAACTGCGCGTTCCAGTCGGGCGTCCGATAAAGGTGAACCTGACATCCCGCGACGTGGTGCATACCCTTTACATCCCCGATATGAGGACGAAGTGGGATGCACTTCCAGGAAAACAGATGTTCCTGTGGTTTAACCCGGATAAGATAGGCGAGCATGTTATGACATGCACTGAGTACTGCGGGATGTTGCATTCAGGCATGCACGGCAAGATCATTGTGATGCCTGAGAAGGAATTTGCCAAATGGGTAGAGGAAAACAAGCCGAAACCGCAACTGCAGGAACCGGCGCCTGCAAAAGCTCCAGCTCAACCGCAGACGGAAGTAAAGACCGAAGGAGGTAAGATATGAGTTCTGCTACAGTTGGAAACAGCGGCAAATTCAGTCTTTATGAATGGATATTTACCACTGACCATAAGAGAGTTGCTGTCTTATACATGATAGGGTCTTATGCTGCCTTTTTTGTTGCCGGTTTAATGGCCATGCTTATGAGGACGGAACTCGCAACCGTCGGACCAACCATTACCGACAACCCGACAACCTACCATGTATGGCTCTATTTCCATGGCGCAGCCATGATAGTAGCTTACATGATACCGGCCCTCACAGGTTACTTTGCCAATTATTACGTTCCATTGATGATAGGGGCTAAGGACGTGGCTTTCCCCAGGTTGAACGCATTCAGTGTCTGGCTCTTCTGGATGGCTATAATACTGGCCCTTCTTACATTCGTAATCCCTGATCCGCCGGACATCATGTGGACAGGTTATCCGCCTTATTCGGTAATGACTGCAGGGAACACCGCATTCTATACGTTTACGGTCCTCCTGCTCGGTTTTTCCTCCATTACCGGCGGCATCAACCTGATAACCACTATTGTTCGCATGAGGGCTCCAGGCGTAACATGGGGAAAGCTGAATATGTATATCTGGTGCGTCCTGAGCGCGTTCATAATCCAGATGGTGTTTGTTCCTTTCTTAGGCGATGCAGTGATAATGCTCATCCTTGACAAATACTTAGGAACCAACTTCTTCAACGCTGCAATGGGAGGGAGCGCCCTTCTTTACGAGAACATCTTCTGGGCATACTCCCACCCTGCTGTTTACGTCATACTCCTGCCTGCTATGGGGATTCTCTTTGAGATAGTCTCGACATTTTCAAAGAACAGGATATTCATCTACAAGGGGGCTGTATACGCTGGCGTGATGGGCACCATGGCCATGGCCGGAGAGGTATGGGTTCACCACCTCGGGACATCCGGGAATCCTGAATGGCTGGTTACGATCCAGGTCTTTACAACCCTGCTTATAAGCGTACCCGTTGGAATACTGATGATAAGCCTCGTGGGAACTCTCTATAAGGGCTCCATTGAATTCAAAACCCCGATGCTATATGCTGTAGGGTTCATGTTCCTTTTCTTGATAGGCGGACTCACAGGGATACCAAACGCCATGTCGGCCATATACCTTCATGTTCACGGCACCCAGTGGATAACGGCCCACTTCCACTATGTCATGGCTGTATCAATGACGACGGCGATTATCGGCGGGACATACTTCATCTGGCCTAAACTTACCGGGAAAATGTACAATGAAACCCTTGGGAAGCTGGGCTTTTACCTCTTCTTCGTCGGGGTAAATTGCACCTTCTTCCCCTGGCTCTACCTGGGATACCTTGGGATGCCCAGAAGATACTACGACTATGCCCAGTTCCCCCAGTTCCAGCCGCTACAGCAGTTTATCACCTACAGTTCGTACCTGATCTTCGTTGCGGGATTGGTAATATTGTTCTCGTGGCTCCACTCCCTCTTTAAAGGGGAGAAGGCGCCTGACAATCCCTGGGGGGCAAGGTCGCTGGATTGGACCCATACAGAGACACCTCCGCCGCCGGGCAATTTCAAAGAGCCGGTAACGCTGCCTGCGGACTGGGACCCGTACGACTACAGCAAGAAATAGTTTGCAGAAAAACTACAACCCCTCCCAACCTCCCCGTTTGTAATGGGAAGGAGTGACTACCCCCTCTTTGCTAAAGAGGGGGTAGTGGAGGTTGTGACTGCTAAAAAGGGGGCCCTATGCAAGTAAATATCAAAGATTACCTGCCTCTCTTCAAGCTGAGGGTATGCTCGCTCATCACATTCAGCGCAGTGGTAGGCCTTATATCAGTATCTACCGTAGATACCTCTATTTCAAACATCTTTTTCCTGAGCCTCTTTACCATGATGTCGTCAATGGGGGCCAGCGCATTCAACCATTACTTTGACGTAGATATTGATTCAGTCATGCAGAGGACAAAAAATAGGCCGATGCCTTCTGGGAAGGTGGTAAACTCAAGGGGTGTACTGGTTGTGGCAATACTCCTCTTTCTGTCATCAATCCTTCTTGCATTTAAGATATTGAATCCTATGACCGGACTCCATCTTTTCCTTGGCGGTTTTGTTTATGCAGTGGTTTATACCGTGTGGCTCAAAAGGACCCACTGGTCAAACATCATAATAGGTGGAATGGCCGGAAGTTTCGCCGTACTCGCCGGAGGGGCATCGGCAACTCCTGAACTCTGTCTTCCGCCGGTGCTTCTGTCTGTAACTATGTTCTTCTGGACCCCGCCTCATTTCTGGAGCTTTGCCATTTTTCACAGAGAGCAGTACGAAAAGGCAAATATCCCCATGCTCCCGGTAGTTATCGGGGACGCTAAAACAGCATGGTATATACTTTTTAATACAGTAGTTATGGTGGCCTCTTCACTTATCCCTTCTATCCTGGGATACTTTGGCGCTGTATACACCTTGACTGCGGCCGTTGCAGGGGGCTTTTTCATTTTCAGGAATGTGCAGCTCGTTCGCAATACGACGAAAGAGATGGCCTGGAAAAACTTCAAAGGCTCCATGATATATCTCGGAGCGGTGTTTTTGGCGGTAATAGTGGATGTGATGATAAAATAAGGAACTACTTTTTCAGGCCAGATTATGCGTACAATAACACCTTATCTTTCAACAATTGCGATCCTTCTCCTGTCTTCAAATGTCGGGGCAGCCGTGCTCTCTTCGGCTACAACCCAAGCCGCACCTAAAACCGTAAACCCCAGCGACACTATCGGAAAGGAGATCGGCGATTATACGCTTACAGACCAGGACGGTAATAGCTTCAGGCTGAGGGACCTCCGGGGAAAGCCTTATGTCCTCAATCTTATCTACACGTCATGTGACCGGATATGCCCTACAATCACCATGCATCTGGCAGACGCTGTAAAGGCCGCAGGAACAGGTCTGGAAGAGAGGTTCAGAGTTGTTACTGTGGGGTTTGATATTGAGCATGACACTCCCCAAAAGATGAAGGAGTATGGTAAAAACTTCACCGCTTCTACGGCGCACTGGAAATTTGCATCCGCTGACAGTAAGACAATAGATGCCCTTTCCAGTGATATGGGGTATTATTTTAAGAAAAACGATACAGGTTTTGAACACATCAACATGGTAACTGTCGTCGATGCCGGCGGCAGGATTTACAAACATATTTTCGGGATTGATTTTAAGCCGGAGGATATACTCAAGCCCATTGACCGCTCTCTTTCAGGGCAGGGGCCGGAAACTGCCGGCGAACAGGGATTGCTTCAAGACATCATCCTGTTCTGCTACAAGTATGACCCGGCAACGGGTACTTACGTCCTTGATTATGGACATATCGCATGGCTTGTCGCAGGGGTTATGATTCATGTCATTTTGATATATTTTATTGTCTATATACTAAAAAGCATTCGCAGGAGCGACATGGAGTCGATAAAGGCTGATAATCCAAGGCCTTAAATTCGGCATTTTGCAGCGGACTTACAAAAATAGGCTCTTTTTCAGGGATAACTGGAAGGGTCAGATCGGGCCTTCTGTTGAAAGCATCTTATCTCTTTATCGTGTTACTCGGAATACGCTCAGTAGCAAACGGAGTTGAGTATCTGAGGATTCATCTGGCCATGTAAACTATCTTTTAAAGACATTGAAAAGCCCCTTGTATATTTTATCTGCCAGCTTCTTAAGCTCCGAGGCTTTCTGTTTTGACTCGGCAAGGACCTTCTTAGAGTCTATATAATCCCTGACCCCTTCCAGCTCTGTTCCGTTGATCTCTATCCATTCTTTAATGATAGCTTCCGTAACCTCTATGTGGAACTGGAAGGCATAGGCATTTTCGCCGATCCTGAATGCCTGGTTATGGAAGAGCTCAGATGATGCAAGCCTGACAGCTCCTTTCGGGATTTCAAATGTATCCCCATGCCACTGGAAGACCTCAATCTCTTTTGGCAATATCTTAAGGGCCGGATCTGTCGTTGCCTCCTTTGAAAGATGCAGAGGGTACCAGCCGATCTCTTTTTTCTGTCCTTTTGTAACCTTTGCTCCGGCTGCCTTGGCCATAAGCTGGGCGCCGAGACAGACCCCGATCATCGGCAGCTTCTTTGCCAAGGCCTCTTTTATCAGCCGGTCCTCATCCTTCAAAAAGGGGTATTCTGTCTCCTCGTATACATTCATGGGGCCGCCCATGATAATCAGCCCTCCGCAGCCTTCAAGGTTTTTTGGAGCTCCTCCTTCGTAAAGGTTTACCTCTCTGTATTTTATACCGAGCGCCTTCAGTGGTTCTGTCAGAGTCCCAGGTCCTTCGAAGTGGACGTGTTTAAAGATCAGTATTTCGGTCATATAACTCCTTTCTAACACTTTAGGCTACCATATCTCTTTGAGGATACGTTGTTTATTTTTCCCCGATCTTCCCCTTGACTTGCTCATAAACGCCAAGCCCATTTTTCTCTTTCTCCACCATCAAGAACAGCCCTTTGCTGTTGCTCTTTTCCTCCCACAACTGACCGACACTGTCCTTTTGTTGTGTAAAGCATCCTTTCCCTCACCAGTCAATCTCCTGTTTCCTCAGCCAGTCCTGCACCTTTCTATCCCCCAGCCTGGCCACTGCCTTCCAATCCGACATGGCCTTTTCACTGTCTCCTAACTCGTAATAAGCAACCCCCCGGATGATGTACGCATTCGCATATTTAGGGTCGAGTTCTATGGCCCTGTCTAAATCTGCTATGGCCTTCTTATTGTCCCCTAATTCGGAATAAGCGCGACCCCGATTATAGTAAGCAGGCGCATATCTAGGGTCGAGTTCTGTAGCCCTATCGAAATCCGCAATGGCCCTTATCTTGTCCCCTAAATTGGAATAAGCAAGCCCCCTGTTGATGTAAGCATTCGCATATTTAGGGTCCAGTTCTATGGCCCTGTCTAAATCTGCTATGGCCCTCTTATTGTCCCCTAATTCGGCATAAGCAACCCCCCTGTTGCTGTACGCATTCGCATATTTAGGGTCGAGTTCTATGGCCTTGTTGTAATCAGCTATGGCCCTTATCTTGTCCCCTAAATTGGAATAAGCAAGCCCCCTGTTGCCGTAAGCATTCGCATATTTAGGGTTCAGCTCTATGGCCCTGTCATAATCGACTATGGCCCTTATATTGTCCCCTAATTCGGAATAAGCAAGCCCCCGGATGATGTAAGCATACACATATTTAGGGTCCAGTTCTATCGCCTTGCTGCCCGCGTCAAGTGACCCCTGTTTGTCGCCGGATTGGTAAAGCGCATACGCCTTCTCATACCAGTCCTTAGCGCTCAGCACGTTGGCCGCCGCGTTGTATTCCGCCTGTTTCTGCTTGTCCCCTTTGACTGCCTCAAGCTCCGCCCGCAGTCTCGCAACCTCGGCCAATGCCTCATCAGCCCTTTTCTTGGACTCCTCCAGTTCCTTCCCTTTTTGCATGTCGTGACGGAGGTTGTCTAAGGTACTGGTCACTTCCTTGGGGTCTGCCTTGATCCTTGCCTTTAGGTAGTATGTCTCGCCGTTCCACTTGTCTTCAAGTATCTGAGTCATCACAATCCCGGCTGAGAGGGTGGTGATCTTGTCTTTCGTCAACTGGAAGTTCTTCACCTCGGTCTCGCTTATCAGATAAGTCCCAAGCTCCTCCAAAAGGAGCCTCTTGACCTGCTCCAGGGCGATTGCCCTTGCTGTGAGCTTGCTGTCTGCCTCGCTTGCCTGATAGCTATATTCTTTTACAAACGTGACCTCTTCCGCATGTGCACTCTGGGCTGCGAACAAGAACGATAATGCGGTCAATAGGAAAAATAATCGGATAATAAGCCTTCCTCTTATCATTTGTTTTTCCCTCCCTTGACTAATAAATCCAACACCGCCTCCATAAGCCTGTACGGTGCATTCTGCTAAAGCCCCAGGTCAGTTTCTCTTGTAAGCCAGGTTAATGTGGGCATGGGGTCCTTCGTCTAAAATTTATCGGGATTCAATATCCCTGAGATTAGCCAGTTTTTTTATAACGTACACGTACCAAGTCAGCCTTCGCCTTATTAGAGTGGCAAACTCCACAATAAAAACGACGTGTTCCCATCCCAGACCATCTTTCTCCAGGCTCCAAGACATAAGGCAAGGGCTTTGCGAGGGCGTGCGTGGGTACAATAAAATTGATGTCAGGTTTTCTCCAAAAAAGCCATCCCCAAAAGGATTGATAGCATACCCCTACCAAGTTAGTGATGGTTGTTCTCTTATCTCCTGTATTTGAGACTTCCACAAAGACATATTTGGGATCGGTAGTTTTGGGAATTTCATTGTATAAGAGCTGCATGTTTGGCGAGGCTGTTATTCTTAGATTGGAACCAGATTTTATCCATTTATATATATCCCAGACAAAAACCAAGGTGGCTGTTATCGCGCCCCACCATGCCGCTGCATCAGTTGCATTCATGGATTATTGCTTCTCCCACTCAAAACTCTGTTTAAGCTCATTACAATAGCTGCGTTTCAATACCCCTTCATGCTGAAGCCTTCCAACTACTATTCCAGGAGAGACGCCGACTTCTTTGGCAAAGCTGACAATGGCTTTCTTGCTTATATTTGCTGACTTGGGTAAGCGCTTTAATTCGGCAGGAGGAATAGGAAAGTTCGCGGCATAACGGTTCGCCTCAACTTCCTTAGTGTCGGTGTCCCCATCTGATTCAATCGTGTAAAAGGATATGGCCCGCTTCATGGAAGAAGGTAAACCAGAGATGGTCGTCAGTCTTATAACGAAGACTTAATTGAATCAACGCCTTGTTTGCATTTAGCCAACGAGTGGCCCCGCTGATCCTTGTCTTTGGCAGTTCAGGCGTGAATACAACAGCAACACCAGATTTGGCGCACAGGCGTACTATCTCACCCTGAAAAATGTCCGGGGTTTTATCCGTGAGGGAACGAATAGCATGAAGGGTTTCTTTGAATTTTGATTCATCGTAAGAGGCACAGTCAATTTGCCGGGCGTCCAACTCCCCCTTGCGAAGCCAGGCGGCCACTGCGCCGGGATCGCTTTGGAATGCAGGTGACGTCCGGTAAGAAACTTGAGCGCCGAGCCAGATTTCACGCCACCTTTCAGGAGAGGCAACGCCAAAGTAATTGAGGGCTTCTTGAACCTGTTGCACCTTATCATTAAAGGCGCTAACCCAACCTGCCTTTATTAAGGCCTTTATCTGTATCTCCTTTAGCCATTCGACATCTCTTTGAAGGCGTTCTTTTTCCTCGATTCTTGCCAACGCTTCACGGTACTTATGTTCCCGGTTATTCCAAAAACTTGCAGGGATGCCTAAAACCCTTTCGAGTTGCAAAGCGGTTTCCTGGGTAATTGCGGCCTTTCCCTTGATGATTTCGTTTATGGTCTTTTTAGGCCTGCCGGTCCGCTCAGCCAGATCAGTTTGTGACATTCCAATAGTCTCAATAGTCTCAAGCAATGTCTCTCCAGGCGGGGAAACGTAGTCCGGCATGTACTGATTTTGAATTGTATTACTCATGTGTATCCTCCACACCAATGATCATAATCGCTGTTATTTTAGTCCAGTCCAAGCCGCCATCCACCCTTTGTGGCACGGGATTATTTGCAGCTTGAAAGATAAGCCTGTAAGGGTGATCAAGATCAACGGATAATTGACCTGCTTTATTACCGTGCAGTTCGTGGCAACGGGTTTGTTTAAGATATCTCATTTCTTCAAGACATGTGGCAGCCCGCAGATCATCAAGCCTTCGCCTCATCAGCTTTGCCATTTGCGACCCGTGTGTCCGCACCAATAACTTTTGATCATTACATATCTTTTCCAGCTTGGATGTTTTAAAGATTATATCCATGTTGCCCACCTGTTGTCAAATTAATTAACGAAAAGGGTTAATTGTTTCCTACATCTTCAACTGTTTAATTTCTTCACAGCTGCTTCAATATGACTCAGGAATCCCCTCAATATCCGAACCTCCCTGTCATCAAGCCTTGCCCTTCCGAACATCTGTCTGAAGGCAAACATTATGAGTTTTGGGTTCTGCTTATTAAAAAATCGAATCTCGTCAACCGTTTGCTCAAGTTGTTCGTAAAAGTTTTCAAGGTCTGCTGCATCGGCCAGTTTCCCCGGCTTCAAAGACCGCATCTTAGGTTCGGCAGCCATAAACATCTCATATGCAACCACCATAACTGCATGGGATAGATTAAGAGATGGAAAGGCATCAGAGGATGGAATGGTAATCAGCTCATGGCACAGGGCGATGTCCTCATTGTCCAGGCCGTTTACCTCCCTGCCGAAGACAAGGGCAACCCTGTTTTGAGAAAGCAACGGGACAACCCGCTCCGCAGCCTCCCTGGGATTGAACAGCTTCTTTCGGCATTTTCCAACTCTCCGTGTGGTGCCAAGGACAAGGCCGTGGCCAACCAAGGCATCTTTAAGGG